>JACPZB010000081.1 GCA_016195725.1 Deltaproteobacteria bacterium
AGATACCCTCTCAGATGTAACAACATACACCTACGGAGGCACGGGCGCAGGCTGCGCATCATGCTCAAATAGCGGCGGAGACAACCTCACGAGTATCACCGATGCCAAAGGGCATACAACCACATACCAATACGACACAAAAGGCAGGCTGACCAAAGAGACGGACTATTTGGGCAATGTCATCGCATATACTTATGATGCAAAAGGCAATCTCGTATCAAAGAGGGACGCCAACGGCAGCACAATCCAATACGCCTACGACCAATTAAACCGCCTTACCAAAAAGACCTATCCCGACACAACTCAAGAAACCTATATGTATAATCTGCAAGGCAGCCTAAGCTATGTGAGCAATCAATATATCTCCTACACATTCAGCTATGACGCCAAAGGCAGACTGCTGACTGTTAAAGACGGCGGAGGCCAGGCCACGAGCATCGCTTATGAATACGACAAAATGGGGAATAAGATAAGTATGAGTATGGATGGGAACAAAATAAATTATGCGTATGACTCAAATAACCGTCTCACCTCAATCACCGACCCCGTAGTGCGAAGCTTCAGCTTCGCTTATGATAAGGCGGGCAGAAGGCTCAATCTCGCATTCCCGAATGGAGTAACAACCAAATACAGTTATGACACATCAGGCCGCCTCACAAATCTTTTAACTCAAAACTCTCAACTCCAAACTTTGAACTCTTACACATATACGATGGATAAGGTCGGCAATAGACTGACAAAGACAGAACCGGATGTGAGATACAGTTACAGCTATGACAATATCTACAGACTGACACAGGCGTTACCGACAAGGCTCACTTACAAACAAAGAGGAGAGGAAAAAGAAAAAGACCATGAGCAAGACAACAAATCGGAATCCTTTGGCTACGATGAGGTGGGTAACAGATTACGGGGGCCGGAGACAAAGGACTTTTATAGCTACAATCAGATAAATCAACTTACCGAGGATAGAAAGAACAGTTATGAGTATGATAAGAACGGGAATCTGATTAAGAAAACGGAAAAGGATAATGATGGTAAAACAGAAACAACGACTTACTCCTATGACTACGAAAACAGGCTTATAAAAGTAACCAAGCAGGAAAGCAGCGAAACAAAAACAGTTTCATTTATCTATGACCCTTTTGGCAGACGAATCAGAAAAACCGTTGAAGAAAAAGAGGAGGGAAAGACAGAGACAAAGATTTATGATTATGTGTATGACAATGAAGACATCATTCTTGAATATCTGACAAAGGCGGAGGACGGACAAAGCAAGACCGAAAAAACAAGATACATACATGGGCCAGGAATTGATGAGCCGCTGGCAATTGAAAGAAAGGGAGAGGTTTATTATTATCATGCGGACGGGTTAGGCTCAATTACGGCATTAACGGATAAAAAGCAGAAGGTGGTGGAAAGCTATACCTACGATTCTTTCGGCAAGATGAAACGAAAAGGGGATAAGGTCAAAAATACTTTTACTTATACGGGAAGGGAGTGGGATGAGGAGATTGGCGCATATAATTATCGCTGGAGAACTTACGATCAAAAGATAGGTAGGTTTACGACAAAAGACCCGATTGGGTTTGGGGGTGGAATTAATTTTTATGTTTATGCGAAGGACAATCCGACAAATTATACAGATCCATACGGATTAAGAAGTAACAAAGGTTGGCTTCCTCCAGACCTTAATCCGCCAGGTTTGCCGCCTACACCAGACTCCCCAGACGATGATCCATTTCCCTTCACTCCTCCACCGCGCAGCAAAAGTGCCGCCTGCGCTGTTTGCAAACCAGTTTTTCATCCAAATGTATATTGGAGTTGTGTATATACATATGCAGTTTCTCAGCCTTATCTCGAGGGTTATCTGGCAGGCTTCGGGTTTTTAGCTACGCCCAGTGGTGCTACAACTGCAATAGGAGCTGCTGGCATTCTTGGAATATCCAATTATATAGGATATACATGTAGACAAAAGGCTACGTACTGCGATTGAAAAGTGGGGGAATAATATGACGCTAAAGATAAAAAAATTATTTGTCATATCTTTAATTGTTTTATTAGGGAAATTATTTTCTATTATTTCTCTGTTAAGAAAATTGATAGGAAATTTACCAGTATTTACGGATTTGTTTGTTTTGGGAATATATCTTATGATGATGATAACTGCATTGATAGCAATTTCTAATGTATATTGGAGATTTGGCTTTGCATTCATTATTGCTGCTTCTATTATAGAATATTTTTCCAGAATGATTAGCCATACATCAAACATCGGCGCCATACTTTTAAGTCTATTTGCTCTCTTATTTCTATTCCCAGCATCGTTTTGTTTTTATAAATTTACTAAAATATCTGATGTTCACATTTATGGCGAACATAAGAATAGCTCAATTATATATCCAGCAATAATATTGATTATAGTTTTAATTTTAGTTGTTCTAACATTTATTTTTTGGGGGTTTTGAGGAGAAAAAAAGGGGACAGATTTATTTAGGAATGGTTTATTGACAGGACAAAGGACAGAGGGACAAGAACAGAGGAATGTGGTCAGGTCTTGAATCTTGACATTGACAGAATAGAAAACAAACAAATGAGGAATGTCAAAAATAAAGACCTGACCCCCATCTCGACCCCCCATCTCGACCATCTCGGAGGACCCATCTCGCCCATCTCGCATCTTGCTCATCTCCGACCAGACCCCATCTCGACCTATCTCCGTAGCAGTTCGTTATGTGGAAAACAATCCTATCAGAGCAAAAATTGTAAAAAAAAGCCCATAAATATAAATGGTCAAGCGCAAAGGCTCATATATATCAAGAATCCAACCTCATACTATCAAACGATGGTTGTTTGATGAAAAAGATAAATAACTGGTAACTGGTTGGCATATCTTGCGGAAAGAGATGATGAGACAGCAATAAACAGCATAAGAGAGCATACGAAAACCGGGAGACCTTGCGGCGGTAAATCTTTTATAAAAAAAATAGAAAGATTTCTTGAGAGGACATTGCTTGCGCTGCCAAGGGGAAGACCTCCTAAAGAAAAATAGATTAAATGGTCGCTATCCCTATTTTTTCTATTTTTTCAGCAAAGAGTTTATCAAAAGTTGCGGTAGTTGAGATTTCAATTATCTTCTTTTGAAAGGAATTTAAAAAATAGGTTCTACATTCCAATTTACTTAGTTTTTCCCGCCCTTTTCCGAAGCTCCGCCATAATATCAGACGTTATCTCTTTTAATCCCTTTTCTCTCGCATACCGCTCAACGCCTTTTTTGACCATGGTTTTTAAAAAGAAAGGCACTTTACAGAGCCGTTCAGACGCCTCGGTTGTCCAGAGTATTTCTTTAAAGTTTTGACTTTTGACTTTTGAGTTGTGACTTTTTGTCTCTGGTTCATACTCGCACCACGGGTCTTCTCCCATGAGATTGGAAGTAGCTGCGAGCGCCCTTGCCCTGCATCCGCCGCATACCTCGCTGTAATCGCAATCTTTGCATCGCCCCTCATACTTGGGGTTTCTGAGAGATTGAAAGACCGATGATGTTGTCCATATTTGAGACAGACCTGTTTCCGTAAGATTGCCTACTTTCGTCGGCATATACGGACATGGCGTTACATCTCCCTCAGGCGTAATCCTGAAATATCCTGTGCCTGCAATGCAGCCGCTTGTTGCGCCTTTGAGAAGCGGGCTTTCCGGATTAAGTTTATGGGCAATCCTTAAAAAATGAGGCGCGCACCTTGCCCTTACCATCATCTTATCCTTGTATTCTTTTTCTGCCTTTATCAGATAGGTAAGGGTCTCCTCATACTGTTTGGGGGATATATCTGTCATCTCCTGGCCTCTGCCGGTACAGACAAGAAAGAATATGTTGCACGCCCTGGCCCCTTTTTTATACGTATACTCTATGACATCCGGTATCTCTGAATAATTTTCTTTTGTAACTGTTATCTGTACTTGAAAATCAAGGCCGTGCTTTTTTAAAATATCCATGCCTGCTGTAGTTTTCTCCCATGCGCCATTTAGTCCACGAAACCTGTCGTGGTATGTCTCTCCTATTGAATCAAGGCTTATCCCGACCCCCTTTATCCCCTGTTCTATCATTTCTTTTACCATCGGGTCATCAAGAAGCGTTCCGTTTGTTCCTACTACAATCATCAGTCCTTTTCCAGCAGCATAAGAAGTCAACTCAAAAAAGTCGCTGCGGAGCAGGGGTTCTCCGCCCGTGACAATAAGCATTGCCTGCGGGTTAAGCGAGGCAATCTCATCTATTATCTTTTTAGCATCGCGGGTAGATAACTCTCCTTTTCCGCCTTTCAGTTCTGAGGAGTCAAGATAACAGTGGCTGCACTTTAGGTTGCATCTTTTAGTTATGTTCCACGATATAAGAAAAGGCATAAAATCCATAATTCCTTGCTGATATTTTAAGGCTCTAAGGAAATTAAAGTCAAGGTTTTTTAGTGATAAATTTGTGAGAAATTTATGTTGACTTTAAAAATAATATTCTGCTAATATTGCGCCAATTTTCTGGCAAGTTGGTTTTTAATAAAAATTAGTGTTGACTTCTGCAACTGACAAAATAAAGGTGGTTGCCACCGGGGAGCGGAAGTATCTGAATATAGGCGACCGTCTGGGCTTTTTAGCTGCGAGTTTGCAGTTTTGAGTTGGAAGTAAAGACAAACATTCCAAATTCAGAACCTATGCTTCCAAACTGAAAGTCGGGACGGTTTTTTATTGCGTAAAAATTTGACGGTTGATTTTTTTGCATTGCACGAAAGAGCGCTGCAAAAAGCTGTGTAAAAAAGCTTGACAATTTTATATTAGGCTGGTAGTTATTTAACCCTATTTTTACAGAGGACTTAAATATCCTTTATGGCCTTGAGAACATTTGATCACGGCATACATCCTTCGTACAATAAAGAGCTTACTCAGAGTAAAAAGATAGAGAAGGCAAGCCTACCAAAAAAGGTTGTAATCCCGCTTCAACAACATATTGGCGCGCCATGCAAGCCTCTTGTTAAAAAGGGCGATACAGTGATAGAGGGGCAGAAGATCGGAGAGGCAACCACCTTTGTTACTGCCGCAGTCCATGCCTCAATCTCAGGTAAAGTTAAAGATATAGAAAAACTGCCCTATCCGGGCGGCGGCAAGGTATTGTCTGTTATTATTGAAGGCGACGTTACAGCCAAGGAATGGGGTGGTGCTGAAGGCATTGGCATTGAACTGGAAACGCTGAGCGCTGAGGCACTAAGAAATATTATAAAAGAGGCAGGCATTGTTGGCATGGGAGGAGCGGCATTTCCTACCCATGTTAAAGTAAGCCCGCCAAAGGAAAAAAAGTTAGACGCCTTTATACTCAACGGCTGTGAGTGCGAGCCGTATTTGACATCTGACCACAGGTTGATGGTTGAAGAGCCTGAAAAGGTTGTTTGGGGTATGAAGGCCTTGATGAAGGCAGTAGGGGTTGAGAATGGTTTTATTGGCGTAGAGGAGAATAAACCAGATGCGATTGAAGTTCTGGAAAAGATTACAAAAGGGAGCAATATAAAGGTTATTACGCTTGAGACCAAATATCCGCAGGGCGCTGAAAAGATGCTGATAAAGGCAATCCTTAATAGAAAGGCGCCTGTTGGTAAGCTTCCTATGGATGTCGGTGTTGTAGTAAATAATGTTGGGACAGCAGTGGCTGTGTATGATGCAATTAAATACAACAAACCATTGATTGAACGAGTTGTAACAGTAAGCGGCAATGCTGTGAAAGAGGCAAAAAATCTTTGGGTCAGAATAGGAACAAGCTTTGAGGATGTATTAAACCAGTGCGGCGGAATTACAAAAGATGGAGAAAGAGAAGTCTTGCATGGCGGGCCCATGATGGGAATTTCCCAAACAATCCTTGAGGTGCCTGTAGTAAAAGGGACATCAGGCATAACAGTCCTTGCAGGCGCGGAGATAAAGCCGAATACATATCAGCCGTGCATACGCTGCGCAAGCTGTGTTGAAGTATGTCCGGTAAATCTCATGCCTTACAAAATAGGGGATTTGGGCAGGCTTTACAGGCTGGATGAATTCAAGGCATGGGGCGGTTTGGTATGCATAGAGTGCGGATGTTGTTCTTATATATGTCCGTCCAAAAGACCGCTTCTGCACTGGATAAGGGTTGGGAAGGTAAAGATGAGAGAACAAGAAAAAGTCTAAAAAGTTTAAAGAGTTCAAACTACTTATTAAACTACTTAAACTTCTTAAACTATTTGAACTGTTATTTTATATGGACGAAAAAACTCAAGAAAAACCAGAGGAAAAGCCGGTAAAAGAACCCTCAATAGAGCGACTCGTTGTCTCTTCTTCACCCCATTTGCTCAGGGATGAAAATATCCCAAAGATTATGCATGCTGTTGTATTGGCGCTTTTGCCTGCTATGGCTGCAAGTGTATACTTCTTCGGTCTGAGGGCGGCGGGTTTAATCCTTGTATCTGTTGCAGCCTGTATGATTACGGAATACACTGTCCAGAGGATAAGGGAAAAGCCTGTAACAATATGGGATGGGAGCGCCATTATTACAGGCATCCTTCTGGCCATGACTTTGCCGCCGAGTTTTCCATATTACGGCGCTGTGATAGGCTCTACCGTTGCAATTGGCGTTGGAAAGCAGCTTTTTGGGGGGCTTGGCTACAATATATTTAACCCGGCGCTGCTCGGAAGGGCATTTCTGCAGGCAACGTATCCTGTACTGATAACTACATGGAGCGAACCGCTCTCTAAGGCTGCGAAGGCAGGCCTAGATGCTGTGACCGCAGCAACCCCTCTTGCACTTATGAAATTTGAGGGGAAGATGAGTTCTCACCTTGATTTGTTCTTCGGCAATGTAGCCGGCTCTATGGGTGAAACCTCTGCTGTTGCAATACTTATAGGCGGTCTGTATCTTCGCTACAGGGGCTACATAAACTGGAAGCTGCCGCTCGGTTATCTTGGCTCAATGGCATTCTTTGGCGGTATATTCTATCTTATAAATCCTACAAAATATCCTGACCCGTTGTTCCATATACTCGCCGGCGGCGCAATGCTGGGTGCATGGTTTATGGTGACGGATATGGTTACATCTCCGGTAACGTCTCGCGGTCAGTGGATTTTTGCAATATGCGGAGGACTGCTTGCGGTTGTAATCCGCTTGTTCGGCGGCCTTCCTGAAGGTGTAATGTATTCAATACTTCTTATGAATGCCTTTGTGCCTCTATTAAACAAGCACACGAGGCCTAAGTTTTTTGGAGAGGGGGTTGGTTGAATAATCTTGTAACAAAGATGTTTTTGGTCCTGACGGTTATCGGGGTGGTATCAGGCGGAATCCTTGCAGGGGTGTTTCATGTTGCCGACCCGCTTATTCAGGCAAACCGCGAGAAGGAGCTTAAAGAGGCGATATTTGTTGTCCTGCCAGAGGCGAAGGATTACAAGATTATGGAAAAAGAGGTTGATAAGGAAAAGGTTACTGTGTATAAGGGTATTGATGCCGACGGAAAACCTGTTGGTCTCGCATTCATAGCCGACGGTGGCGGCTTTCAGGGGAATATAAGGATAATGGTTGGTCTGGGTATTGATTATCTCAAGCTAAAGGGTATAAGGGTTCTTGAACAGAACGAGACGCCGGGTCTTGGTAACAGAATAAAGGAACCAGCATTTGAAGGTCAGTTTAAGGGTCTTGAGATTAAACCCAAAATAGAGTATATTAAATATCGCAAGCCTGAGAAATTAAATCAGATACAGGCAATAACAGGCGCAACAATCTCCTCAGATGCAGTGGTGAAAAATGTAAACAACGCAGTTGAAAAGACATTAAAGGTATTTCCCAAGGAAGAGGTGATAAAATAATGGCTAATGGTCGAGCTGCCTCGCTCTGGTATGAATTCAAAAAAGGTCTATGGCAGGAAATACCGCCGTTTCGGCTTGTCCTCGGCACCTGCCCCACGCTTGCTGTAACAAATTCAGTTATAAATGGTATTGCCATGGGGCTTGCAACCTTATTTGTTTTATTAACCTCAAATATCAGCGTATCTCTTATAAGAAAGGTTGTGCCGTCACAGGTAAGGATTGCAGCCTATGTTGTTCTTATTGCAATGTATGTTACTGTCGCTGATATGTTTTTGGCTGCTGAATTTCCACCCATATCAAAGGCGCTTGGTCCTTATGTGCCTCTTATTGTTGTAAATTGCATCATACTTGGAAGGGCAGAGGCATATGCCCAGAAAAATCCAATTATACCGTCTATTATGGATGCCCTGGGCATGGGTATAGGTTTTACCATGAGCCTTGCGGTTATGGGCGTTATCAGGGAACTGTTCGGATTCGGCAGCATAATGGATATAAAACTTCTGGGTGATTGGTTTGAGCCGTGGATAGTTATGATACTCCCTGGCGGCGCATTTCTTGTATTCGGATTTTTGGTGGCGCTGGTAAATTATATTTCAAGGAGAAAGGCGGAGACGGTGTGCCATTAAAAAGGTAAAAGATTTAAGATTTAAGATTTAAGTTGAAAAAGTGAATTCTGAGCTTTCACTTACAACTTAAATCTTACAACTTACAACTTCTTATGAAACTCATCCTCATCTTCATATCAGCATCGCTTATAAATAACTTCGTTCTTACTTACTTCCTCGGCATCTGTCCGTTTTTAGGCGTGTCCAACAAGACCGAGAATGCCCTGAATATGGGTCTTGCCACAACATTTGTTATGACATTGACCGCAGCAGTTACATGGCCCATATACACTTATATACTTGTAAAATTTAATGTGCCGTTTCTTGAATATGTTGCTTTCATCATAGCCATAGCTGCGCTGGTGCAGTTAGTTGAAATGTATATAAGAAAGAGCAGCCCGGCTATCTACAGGGCCATGGGCATATATCTTCCTTTGATTACAACGAACTGCGCTGTTTTAGGGCTTGCGCTTTTTATGGTCTTGAGAGATTATAATTACATAGAAAGCATATTTTTTGGTTTTGGCACGGGTGTTGGTTTTACGATAGCCATGTTGATGATGTCGGGCATCAGAGAAGAATTGGAATTTGCAGATGTGCCTGAAGTATTTCAGGGCGTCTCAATAACCCTGATTATTGCGGGCATGATGGCATTGGCATTTATGGGGTTTGCAGGACTTATTAGATAATACAATTAGGAATTAAGAATTACGAATTATAAGTTCTCAACTCTCATTTTTTAATTTCCTAATTCGTAATTATAAGTTATGACCGGCGGTATCGTAATCATATCAATGGCGAGTATGGGCGGCATCGGCGCTATCCTGTCGCTTTTTCTTGCCTATGCGGATAAGAAGCTTAAGGTTGAAGAAGATCCGAGGATTGAGGCGCTTTTAAATATCCTGCCCAATACCAACTGCGGCGGCTGCGGCAGGGCTGGTTGCAGAGTATTTGCAGAGGCTCTTATTCAGGGGACAGCCTCTATAGCGGGTTGTGTTGCAGGAGGCCAGGCTGTGACAGACAATATTGCCGAATATCTGGGCGTAGAATCTCAAAAGGCAAGCAGGATTGTTGCCGTTGTCCTCTGCAGGGGCGGTAATAAAGAAGCCGTTAAGAATGCAGTTTATAAGGGTGAAAGGACATGCGCTGCTGCCAATCTTGCAAGTGGTGAGAAGGCATGCATATACAGCTGCATTGGCTATGGGGACTGTGTTCAGGTCTGCAAATTTGACGCAATGGCAATGAATGATAATGGATTGCCGGTTGTATTCCATGATATTTGCAATGGATGCGGCGCATGTGCAAGGACATGTCCGAGAGATATTATTGAGATGCATCCGCTTGAGCATAAGATATTTAATTATTGCAGGAACAAGGATAAGGGTGCTGTTGCGCGAAAGATATGCAAGGTATCCTGCATTGCATGCGGCCTGTGTGTTAAAGATTGCGCAGTGGAAGGCGGCATAGACATGATAGATAACCTTGCTGTTATAAACTATGACAAATGTCCGCAGGATGACCAGCCTACAAAAAGATGTCCAACTGCATGCATCATTTTTGGTGAAGAGGAAAAGATGACAAGGGAAACCTATTATGCCTCTTTGCCCAAAGAGGCGGTTTGAAATCCTCCCTATAATCATTAAAAAAAGATAATCAAATCCTAATTGATTGTTAATTAACTTATTGATACAATTTTTCTGATATGGCAAAACAGGCTCAAACGAGCAGCAGCAAGAAATGGTTTTTAATTGGTCTTATTGGGCTTTCGGCTATTGGCCTCGGGGGTGGTTATCTATTGTCCTCATATGTTGGCAGTCGTAACGAGGAAGCTGTAAAAGATGTATCTGTTCTTAGAGGCGGTGAGACAAGGCCAATCCTGTCGCCTGCAAGGTTTACCGGTAAAACAGCCTCAACATATGAAATAGCGAGAGAGATACCTGATGTGCTGGACAGCCTCCACTGTTACTGTGAGTGTAAAAAACACTTTGGCCATAAAAGCCTCCTTACCTGTTATGTTGATGACCATGCGGCCTTTTGTGATGTATGTCAGGATGAAGCCTTACGGGCATATGAACTTTTTAAGCAGGGTAAAAATATTTTGACTATTAGAAAGACTATAGACAGGGAGTTTTCCCGTTGAGCAAGGAGGCAGCCTTGGGTAAAAAAGAGATTTTTCTCATAATAGGATTGGTTGTTCTTTCATTAGGGGTTGGTGTTTTAGTCGGGAAAATAAGAAGCACACCTGGTAAACAGGATATGGCAACTCCAGCGGTTGTATATGAAAACAGAGGTGGCGAAGCACCGCAATACACAGCCAACCAGCCGGCCATTCCGCAGTATGATTATACAGCAGAGATTCAGCGAATATTAAAAGAGCGTCCTAACGATGCAAAGGCATTTGTTGAGGTTGGGAATATCTATTTTGATCAGCACAAATTTGTTGGTGCCATAGAGTATTATAAAAAGGCCATTGCCCTAGACCCTCAGGATGTTAACTCGTATAATGATATCGGGCTCTCTTACCACTATATAGGCAGGTCAGATGAAGGGCTTAAATATGTGGAGGAGGGGATAAAAAAGAACCCTGTCTATCAGAGGATATGGCTTACCAAAGGGTTTATTCTTGCTATTAACGGACATATCCCTGAGGCAAGGAGTGCATGGGAAAAGGCATATAGCATAGATCCAAATAGTGATGTAGGAAAATCTGCCGCAAGTTTTCTTGCCCAGCATCTGGAGATTGGCAAATAGAGGCAAGATGGTTGTGTTGGCAAGAGAGATGATTTTCGGACTTAAGAATAATTTCTGAATCTTAAGTCTGTTTTTTTTAATTCAAGAGGTTACCTTGACAACATCTGATAAAAACCCAATACATAAAATTATAGGCGGTAAAATATGGGGGCTTTTTGGCTCCTTAAAATTTGTTCTGTTTATACTTTTTTCCCTTGCGATACTTTCTGTAATAGGTACGGTTATACAGCAAAACCAGCCGCCGCAATTTTATGTAGGGGAATACGGCAGTAAATGGGCGTCTTTAATCTTCTCTATCGGTTTGGAGAATATGTATCATGCCTGGTGGTTTTCAATACTTCTCATCTTTCTTGTTGCAAATATCATTGTATGCACCATAGACAGATTCCCGCCAAAATGGAAGGCCACACTTGAGACAAAAATCGATATTGATGCCAAATTTATCAAGAATATAGCCAACAATCATACTATTGTCCTTCAGGATGAGCCGCAGGCTGTAAAGGAAAATATACTCAATATTCTCCATAAAAAGAGATATAAAATAAAGGAGGCAAACACTACAGAAGGAATCTCCCTCTATGCATGGAAGGGAATAACCGGGAGGTTTGGCTCTGATGTTGTCCACGTAAGCCTTCTTTTGACCTTGGTAGGCGCTATACTAGGAAGCATATTTGGATTTAAGGACTTTGGGGCATTTTATGAAGGGGAAGTTACAACTATACCTGTAGTAGATTTTCAATTTGGGGCAGACAGGTCATGGCATGGAATTCCGCTTCCTAAAATAGAGCGTCAGAAAAGGGCGTCTGATATTCAACTTCGGCTTGATAAGTTCTGGATAGATTATTATGAAACAGGCCAGATAAAACAATACAATAGCATCTTGACCCTTAGCGATAGCGGTAGGGAGGTTATTAAGGGTAAACAGATATGGGTCAATGCGCCGCTCCATTATCATGGTTTGACTTTCTATCAGAGCAGTTATGGTATAGCCTATGACAGAGTAAAACAGGCTGAATTCGTTTTGAAGGATAGTAAAACACATAAGACGGCAGTCCAGCCTTTTCAGGCGGCTTGGAATATACCTTATGATATTCCCGGCACCGACTATAGGATTAAGGTTGTCAGTTTTGTATCAGATTTTGGATATGACCCTACTACTAAGACGATATTTCCCAAATCAGCTGAGCACAATAACCCAGCAATCAATGTAGAGATATATAAAAACGGCAAACCTGTAGCCAGACCATGGCTTTTTTATAATTATGCAGACCTTTTTGCACAAATCCCTGATTCTGATTATGAGCTTGTATTTAGGGGATATAAAGGTATAGTATATACAGGGCTCTCAATCAACCGAGATCCTGGCACCGCTATCGTGTGGATTGGAGCGGCATTGATGATTATTGGTTGTTGCATGGCATTTTTTATATTTCATAAAAGGATATGGATGTACGTGAGGAAGAATCGTAATGAAACAGAGGTGCATCTGGGCGGAATGATAAATAAAAATAAGTTTACCTTTGAAAGAGAACTTTTAGAAATAGTTGAATCTATCGGGGGGATAAAAAAATGAAAGTAATCATGAGCCTCTTATTCTTTGATATGGCATTTTGGTTTTATTTTGCAACCATGCTTTTTTATTTTGCTTATTGGATAACCAAGAAAGAATTGCTTGGGCAGGCCTCCACGGTTTTGGCGATTATCTCCACATTTGCAATTTTCATGATGCTGGTATTCAGGACTAAAGAATCTGGTCATGCGCCGTTTTCTAATCTCTATGAATCAATGACATTCTTTGTATGGGTCATCTCTATCGCCTATCTTATTATGGAGTTCAGGTATAAAATAAGGGTAATAGGTGCCTTTGTCATGGCTATTGTCTTTGTAGCAATGTTTGCAACCTCTAATCTGCCATATCGCTTTCAGGATATTCAGCCGCTGAATCCGGCCTTGCAGAGCATTTGGTTTGAGCTGCATGTGTTCTCAGCCTTTATAGGGTATGCTGGTTTCGGTATTGCGTTTGGTATGGCTATTATATATCTTATAAAGGCCCGATTTGAGGAAAGAAAGGCATCTCATTTTTTGATAGACAGATTCCCGTTATCCGCAATTCTGGACGAACTCAGTTATAAGTCAGTGGCATGGGGTTTTATATTTTTTACGCTTGGCGCGCTTATACTTGGCGCTGTATGGGCAAACAAGGCATGGGGGACTTACTGGAGCTGGGACCCCAAGGAAACATGGAGCCTTATCACATGGTTTGTCTATGCAGCCTATCTTCATGCCAGGGTTACCAGGGGATGGAGAGGCAAAAAGGCAGCCTATGTGGCCATCTTCGGATTTTTATCAACCATATTCCTTTATTGGGGTGTCAGTTTTGTCTTGCCAGGTCTTCATGCCTACGCATCACAATAAAACAGTGAACTGTGAGCTGTAAAGCGTGATGAGCGGTTTAACAATTTCTTGTTTATCTTTTACAATTCTTTATAAGAGGACTATATGCAAGATACACGAGATGAGAGCAAAGGTTCGTCTAATAAGGTTGTAATAGGTATTGTTGTTGCTATAATTATAACAATAGTATTATTGATAATACTGGGGCAAAGACAGAAATTTGAGCCTGTTCTGGAAGGCAAAACAGCCCCTGATTTTACCTTGTCTGATTTGAAAGGCAAGCTGGTTAACCTATCTGACTATAAAGGGAAAGTGGTTTTCTTGAATTTCTGGGCAACATGGTGCAAACCGTGTGAAGAAGAGATGCCCTCTATGCAGATTATGTACGATGTGCTGAAGAAACAGTATCAGAATTTTGAACTCCTGGCTGTAAGCGTTGATTCAAAAGGCCCTGACGTAGTAGAAACTTTTATCAAGAAATACGGTGTTACATTTCCTATACTGCATGATAGGAAAGGTTATGTAAAAGAAGTTTATAAGACAACAGGCGTCCCGGAGACCTTTATCATAGATCAAAATGGTGTTATAGCGGAAAAAATATGGGGTCCACGGAACTGGAGCAGACAGGAAAGCGTAAAAACTATTATTGTTCTGTTGACGAATGGGCCGTCTACCCCTGATAAGTATGCGCAGAGGAAGGCAGCGTATTAATGCAGAGAAGAACTTTGTTGGTTAGCGTTTTTTTTCTGTTGATGTTCTGGTGTACCCCAGAGATAATTACAGCTGGGCAAGATTACTGGGCAGATGCCGGAGTAGTTAGGATTGGCGAAAAAAAGCCTATACCTGCTCCTGATTTTACGCTTAATACGCTGGATGGGAAAAAGGTTTCTTTGAAAGAATTTAGAGGCAAGGTTGTTTTCTTAAATTTCTGGGCTACATGGTGTCCGCCGTGTGTAATAGAGATGCCTGCAATGGAGGCCCTGCATAAAAGATTTAAAGACAAGGGGCTTATTGTTATGGCAGTAAACTCAGAAGAGGGCGCTGCAAAGGTTAGTAAGTTTATAAAAAAGAAGAGCTACACATTCCTTGTTCTCTTAGATAGTGCCGGTTCAGTTTCTGCTGATACTTATAGAGCTATCGGCTTTCCCACTACCTATCTGATTAACAGAAGAGGTATGGTGATTGGCAAGGCAGAAGGGGCAAGGGCATGGGACTCGCAAGAGTCTTTTGGATTGATAGAGGAGATATTAAAGCAATGACGCAAGATGTCTCAATACCTATTGCATTTTTATTCGGGCTTCTCTCGTTTGTGTCACCCTGCGTCTTGCCACTGGTGCCGTCTTATATCTCATTTGTTACAGGCATATCATTTGAAGAACTTACAAATGGCGAGGGCAACAGAGAGCTTAAGAAGGTCATACTTATAAACTCGCTCATGTTTATATTGGGATTTTCTACAGTATTTGTAAGTCTTGGGGCTTCTGCAAGTTTTGCAGGCGAATTGCTACGGACATATCAGGATGTAATAAGAAAAGTAGGCGGGATAGCGATTATTCTGCTCGGCATCCATATTATCGGCATCATAAATTTAAGGATGCTCCAGCGGGATAAAAGACTACACTTTTTTAAAGAAAAACCCGCAGGTATCCTCAGTTCATTTTTGATAGGTGTTGGTTTTGCGGCAGGCTGGACACCATGTATAGGGCCTATATTGGCAACTATACTTATGATTGCTGCATCATACGATACACTCTGGCAGGGTGTGTTGCTTTTGGTTTTTTACTCTCTCGGTCTTGCCATTCCATTCTTTCTCACCTCCATTGGCATAAATACCTTCCTTAAACACTTCAATAGGCTTAAGAAACATATGAGGGCTGTTTCAATCGTAACAGGCAGCTTTCTGATTTTCACCGGCATCTTGATTTATTTTAATTATTTTGCTATATTTACAGGGTATCTAAACA
The DNA here is from genome assembly GCA_016195725.1 of Deltaproteobacteria bacterium. Classification (GTDB taxonomy): domain Bacteria; phylum Desulfobacterota; class GWC2-55-46; order UBA9637; family UBA9637; genus UBA10170. The sequence continues at coordinate 15,572 of JACPZB010000081.1, forward strand.
GTCTCTTTTCTTAATATTCCAAGGCATCAATAAAAATTATGATTCTCGTTGAGATATATTCAAAAAAGGACTGCAGCCTTTGCAAAAAGGCCAAGCAACTTATAGATAAGATCAACGCAGAGATGCCATTTTCTTTTAAAGAGATAGATATTGCTGCCAGCGAAGATCTCTTGAGGAAATATAAAGAAGATATCCCTACTATTTTTATAAATGGAAAAAAGGCATTCAAGTTCAAGGTGGATGAAACAGAGTTTAGAAAAAAATTAAGGAGAGAGTTGATAAAAAACAGCTTGTCCAGGATGTGGAATAAAAAAGAACACTTCACTTAGTATTTTCTCAATCTATACATGCCTTCCTGTTTATCTCAATAATTTAAACTCTATAAAAATCTTGACTCAGGTAAGGATTTGCTTTAAATTAGAAGCCTTCATAGTGGGGGATCGTCTAACGGCAGGACGCAAGACTCTGACTCTTGCTATCTAGGTTCGAATCCTAGTCCCCCAGCCAAGTGAGTGAGGAGTCTGGAGTTGTGAGTTTAAAATAGTTGTTTTTACTCCGAACTCCAGACCCGTTACTCTAAACTGTTTTTAAATGGTCCCATCGTCTAGAGGCCTAGGACGGAGCCCTCTCAAGGCTCAGACACGGGTTCGAATCCCGTTGGGACCGCCAAGACAAAGATAGATTTGTTACTTGACTTGCAGTAAAAACATTGATAAATTTTAAATCATGCTAGGGGAGTCCACTACCACTTTTCTGCGCGGAAACCAGCGATTACGCAAACATCCGTTATGGAAAGGGGCGCTGGACTGAGAGTTCGCATATGCGGAGACCCTAACAACCTGATCTGGATAATACCAGCGTAGGGAAGCGGCAAAAGAACAGTTATTAGTGAATAGCGATTAGCGGTAACAGGAGTAGACTACTGCTAAAGCCGCCTTCTTTACGAAGGCGGCTTTTTATTTTTGAGGAAAAATGATTATTGATGCCAAAAGAATAGAAAACATATTGTCAGATATTAAGCAGCCGAACGCTTATGAGGTTGACGATATATTGGCTAAGGCATCCTTACTGAACGGTTTAAATCTTGAAGACGCAGCTGTTCTTGTATCAGTAGAAGATCCTCATATCCTTAAAACAATATTTATAAGAGCAGGCGAGGTAAAGGAGAAAGTTTTTGGCAAGAGGATAGTCCTGTTTGCCCCTCTTTACCTTTCCAACTACTGCATCAATAACTGCCTCTATTGCGGATTTAGAAAGGGTAACAAAGATGCCGTACGAAAAGCCCTGAGCATAGATGAAGTGATGCAGGAGGCTAAAATTCTTGAGGCCAAGGGTTTTAAAAGAATTCTTCTTGTGTGTGGTGAAGAGCCAAAGGTATCAAGCATGGAATATATTATTGAGGCAGTTGATGCAATTTATAAAACCACAGGCATCAGAATCATTCATGTAAATTCGCCGCCGATGGATAGCGTTGATTTGAAAAGGCTAAAGGCATCTGGTGTTGGGGTGTATCAGGTATTTCAGGAGACATATCACAGACCCACATACGCCTTGATGCACCCCTCTGGTAAAAAAAGGAATTACGATTATAGGTTAGGTGTTATGGACAGGGCAATGGAGGCTGGCTTCGAGGATGTGGGGATTGGAAGCCTTTTAGGGCTTTATGATTATAAATTTGATGTTTTGGCAACTCTTGCCCATTCACAGCATCTCTTTAAAAGGTTTGGCGCTTATGCGCATACCATATCTGTGCCGAGGTTACGGCCTGCGGATGGTTCGTCTGTCAAGGATGCGCCTTTTTCAGTTTCGGATTTAGAATTTAAAAAAGTTGTTGCAGTTTATAGATTGGCTGTGCCGTGCGCCGGTGTTGTTGTATCAACAAGAGAGGCTGCGGTGATGAGAGATGAGGTAATACAAATTGGCGCTTCCCAGATAAGCGCGGGGTCAAAGACGGAGCCGGGGGGGTATGCCTCTGTAGGCACGGTTTCAACCGTGCAACCCGTGGAGCAATTCTCTACCAACGACCACAGGGGATTGGAAGAGATGATTGCGTCCATTATCAGACATGGTTTTATGCCGAGCCTTTGCACCACTTGTTATCGTGTCGGCAGGACAGGCGCGGATTTTACCGGCAAGACCCTTTCCGGCAATATGGAAAAATTCTGTCAGGCCAATGCCCTGTTGACTTTGCAGGAATATCTTTTAGATTATGTGCAAAACGGGGCAAGGGAATTGGGCGAGAGCGCCATAGAAAAGGGATTGCAGGAGATAAAAGAAACCGGCCTGAAAAAAGAGGTGTTAAAAAAGCTGGATGAGATACGACAGGGGAAGAGGGATGTCTTCCTTTAGAAGTCAGAAATCAGAAGTCAGAAGCCAGAAGATAAAGACTTTTATAAACGGAGCGATGCGTGAGGTTGCAACAGGAACAACGGTTCTTGATCTTTTGAATGAACTTGACATCAAACCGCATGGCATGGCTGTGGAACTGAATTTGGAGATTGTGTCAAAAAGCAAGTTTGCTGAAACGGTTTTGAAAGATGGGGATAAGGTTGAGATTGTGAGGATGGTGGGGGGGGGGTAGGAAAATTTCAAAGTTCAAAATCCAAATGTCAAATGAAGCACAAAGCTCAAATGACAAAGCCTCCCCCTTATCCCCTGTGGGGACAGGGGAGGGCATTTAGTTATTTGACATTCATTGAACTTTTTTAACCTTAAATAGGAGCGACAATGGACACACTAAAAATCGCAAACAGAGAATTCAAATCCCGTCTCATGGTGGGGACAGGGAAATATCCGTCCAATGAGACAATGATCAAGGCGCTGAAAGAGTCAGGCGCAGAGGTTGTTACAGTTGCGGTCAGGCGGGTAAATCTTGACCGTAGCAAGGAATCGCTGCTGGATTATATTGATCTGAAAAAATATACCCTGCTGCCCAATACTGCCGCATGTTATACGGCACAGGATGCCATACGGACAGCAAGGCTTGCACGAGAGGTGCTTGGAACGGAGCTTGTGAAACTGGAAGTAATCGGCGATGAGAAAACCCTTTTTCCTGACAATGAGGCCTTGCTTGAGGCTGCAAAGGTTTTGGTGAAAGAGGGTTTTATTGTCTTGCCGTATACCAATGATGACCCGATTATGGCAAAAAAACTGGAGGATATTGGCTGTGCCGCTGTTATGCCTCTGGCTGCGCCAATTGGCTCAGGCCTTGGCATACGGAATCCATATAACATCAGGATTATACGGGAGACGATCAAGGTGCCTGTTATTGTGGACGCCGGTGTAGGAACGGCATCTGATGCTGCCATTGCTATGGAGCTTGGCTGTGACGGCTTGTTAATGAATACAGGTATTGCAGGCGCAAAAGACCCTGTGAACATGGCGAGGGCAATGAGGCTTGCGGTAGAGGCTGGCAGGCTTGCGTACATTTCTGGCAGGATACCTAAGAAATTATATGCAACCGCATCAAGTCCGATAGAGGGAATAATTTAATGAAATTGCAAAGTGCAAATTGTAAATTGCAAATTTTCAAACCTTTAAGGCTTTCCTCAAATTTTCATTTTGCATTTTTCAATTTTCAATGGAGCGAAGCGACTTATGCATCCAATCTTATTTGAGTTCGGTCCCATTCAGATACGTTTTTACGGCCTCATGTATGTGATTGCAATTCTGGTCGGCAGTATTCTCATAAAAAAAGAGATCAGACGTAAAGATATTAAAATGACAGAGGATGATGTTATGAACTTTATCCTCTGGTCTGTGCTGGGCGGTATTGTTGGGGCGAGGGCATATTATGTTTTATTCAACTGGGGTTATTATTTCGCCAATCCAAAGGAGATACCAGCAGTGTGGCATGGAGGCCTTGCCATACACGGCGGGCTTATAGGCGGGCTTTTGGCGGCTTATCTCTATTTAAAACGCAGAAATATATCTTTTTGGAGAATGTCAGACTGCGTTGCAACTGCTGTAATCCTTGGGCAGGCATTCGGCAGATTTGGGAATTTTATGAACGGCGATGCCCATGGACGCCCTACAACCATGCCCTGGGGCATAGTATTTCCGCCTGGAAGCATTGCGGGTATAGAGTTTCCCAACACTCCTTTACATCCGACAATGCTCTATGAGATGACAATAAATCTCTCTATCTTTTTCCTGCTCTGGTTCTGGTTGAGAAAAAAAGAGCATAAAGATGGTTATATTTTTGCAATTTATCTCATGCTGTATTCACTAGGCCGCTTTGTTGTTGAAAACTTCAGGGCAGACAGCTTGATGATGGGACCGCTCAGAGCGGCGCAGGTAGTGAGCCTGACGATAGCCCTTATAGCATTGGGTGTGATAGTAAAGGGAAGGATGTGGGGAGTCAGAAGTCAGGGGTCAGAAGTCAGGAGTCAGAAGTAGGAGAAATATTTTCTTCTGTATTCTGAATTCTGGCTGCTGGATTCTCTATGGTTAATTTTAATCTTTATCTCATAACCGACAGACATCAGACAAAAGGAAGGCCTCTGCCGTTCATTATTGAGGAGGCATTAAAGGGTGGCATAAAGGCAGTGCAGTTGAGAGAAAAGGATTTGCATGCAAAGGAATTATTTAAACTGGCCGTAAATATTAGAAAGATAACAAAACAGTACAGTGCAAAACTTTTTATAAATGACAGGGTTGATATTGCCATGGCAGTTGAAGCAGATGGCGTGCATCTTGGGCAGAGTAGTTTTTCTCCAAGGGATGTAAAAAGGGTGTTTGCAAAGGCAATCATCGGAGTTTCAACCCATTCGCTCAAAGAGGCAAAAAAGGCAGCGGAGGAAGGCGCAGACTTTATAACATTAGGTCCTATATGCCATACACCGTCTAAGGCAAGTTATGGAGAGCCGTTGGGCGTTGAGATAATAAAGAAAATAAAAGTAGAAGTAAAAATACCTGTTTTTGCAGTCGGTGGGATTAAAAAGGAGAATATAAAGGATGTAATGGTTGCTGGTGCGGATGGGGCGGCACTGATATCAGCAATAATAGGTGCGGAGGATGTGGGAAAGGCAGTAATGGAGATAGAAAAGAGTGTAAGAGAGTCAAAGAATAGGTTGAAATTTCAAAGTCCTAATTTCTAATTCCTAATAAAACTTCGAATGCCAAACAATTAAATTGGATATTTTGGCATTGGACATTTTGTTAGAAATTTGGATTTAGAAATTAGACATTCTTCAACAGACTTTTAAAAGAGGGGAGCTAATATGACCCAATTAGAACAAGCCAGAAATGGCGTAGTAACCAATGAAGCGAAGCAAGCAGCTCTTAAAGAAGGGATGACGCCAAACTATATCCGTTCAGCCATTGCAGATGGGACTGTAATCATAACAAAAAACAAGAAACACAAATCAATTGAGCCGCTTGCAATAGGCAAAGGACTCCGAACAAAGGTAAATGCCAATATAGGCACATCTCAGGACAGGGTAAGTCTCAAAGAAGAAATAGAAAAGCTTCATGCAGCAGTAAATGCAGGCGCAGACGCTGTAATGGATTTATCAACAGGAGGCCAGGTTGATGAGATAAGAAAGGCCATTATAAAAGAATCTCCGGTTCCAATCGGCACAGTGCCGATTTATCAGGCGGCGCTGGAGGCTGTGAGAAAAGGCAAGTCCCTTGTGGAACTTGAGGCTGATGAGATTTTTGAAATAATTGAAAAACACGCAGAGGATGGCGTTGATTTTATTACTGTCCACTGCGGTGTGACACAACGTTCTATAGAGCATATCAGGAAAGAAGGCAGGCTCATGGGTGTTGTGAGCAGGGGAGGCGCCCTTACGGCAGAGTGGATGAACTTTAATAAAAAGGAAAACCCGTTATTTGAAAATTACGACAGGCTTCTGCACATTGCAAAGAAATATGATATGGTATTGAGCCTTGGGGACGGTCTGAGGCCAGGTTGCCTTGCGGATGCAACAGACAGGGGGCAGGTTGAAGAACTTGTAACCCTCGGTGAGCTTGCACAAATGGCAGTGTCAGAAGGGGTGCAGGTTATGATAGAGGGACCAGGTCATGTGCCCATAAATCAGATAGAGGCAAATATCCTTTTGCAGAAAAGGCTCTGCCACGGGGCGCCTTTTTATGTGCTCGGGCCTCTTGTTACGGATATTGCCCCAGGCTATGACCACATCACATCTGCCATAGGCGGCGCTATTGCTGGCGCAGCAGGTGCTGATTTTATCTGCTATGTTACGCCTTCAGAGCACCTAAGGCTTCCAACAATTGAAGATGTGAAAGAGGGGGTTATCGCATCAAAGATTGCAGCCCATGCAGCGGATATTGCAAAGGGTGTAAAAGGCGCAATGAACAGGGACATTCAAATGGCGAAGGCGCGAAAGTTATTAAATTGGGATGAGCAGATAAGGCTGTCTGTTGACCCTGAGAAGGCAAGGCTTTTAAGAGAGAGCAGTCCGCCCTCTGATAAAGAGGTCTGCACTATGTGCGGGAGTTTGTGCGCGATAAAGCTTTCAGGGAAGGGGAGCTTATAAGTGAAAATGCAGCCACGTATTAAAGACGGGGCAAATATCAAAATGCACAATGGCAGATTGAAATTTCAAAAGAATTTTCTTTAATTTTGCATTTACATTTTCCATTTTGACTTTTGCATTTTGAGTTTTGCATTTTTATCAGTGTCCCAACGCAACAACCCTGTTTTTCCCTCCCCTTTTTGCCTCGTAAAGGGCAGTGTCAGCAAGATTAACCATGTCTCCGGAATTTAGTATTGTTTTTCCGGAGGGATAAGAAGCTACACCAAGGCTCATGCTCATGTTTTCTTCAGTTAGATTTGCGTAGGTATGGCTTGATATGGCGGTCCGTATCCTTTCAGCCTCTTCTTCTGCGCCTTTCAGTTTGGTGTGAGGAAGTATAATAGCGAACTCCTCCCCCCCATACCGCGCAACGATATCAGTTTTTCTTACCAGTTTTTTAATCATGTCAGCAATCTCTTTTAATACACAGTCTCCTGTTCTGTGGCCGTATGTGTCGTTTATCTTCTTAAAGTCATCCATATCTACCATTATCAGTGAAATAGGCGTTTCATATCTGACTGCCCGGTTGAATTCCTCATCCAGCCTGGTATAGAAGAAGTCGTGGTTGTAAAGTTCGGTTAACCTGTCGGTTATGGCCAAAGCCTTCATCTCTTCTTTTTCTTTTGAGACTTTTTCGAACAGTCTGGCATTTTTTATGGCATGGTAGGCCGAGTTTGCTATTATCTGGCAGAGATTTATCTCCTTTTCTGTAAAGCCTTTGCCAAACCTGCGCGTTCTTAAAAAGAGGGTGCCGACAACCTCCTCTTCCCATACAATGGGGAGAACAAGCACATTCATTTTCTCAAGGTCTTTTACAAGGTCTTTTACCTCTGTCATGATCGGATGTTTTGGTATATCCTCCACAACAATGGGTCTTTTGTTTTTGATCACTTCCTTTATTTCAGGGTATTTGTTTAAATCAAGCTTGATCTCCTTTATTGCAGGGCTTTCATGGGATGCGAGCACATAGCCTACATCCTCTTTTGCAATAAGGACTATTGAACACCTGACAGCAGCTGTAATATCAGCTACTTTCTTGACAATGGTATAAAGCACCTCATCCGTTGTAAGCAATGAGGAGATTGCCTTTGTAATATCAAGTATGGTTTCCAGGTTTTTCTTGTCTTCCTGGAGTTCTTGATAAAAGCTCCTGATTCTGGACTGCGCCTTAATTCTGGCGATGAGTTCCCTGTTGTCAACAGGTTTTATTACAAAATCGTCGGCCCCTTTCCCCAACGCCTCAACTATTGATTCCTGATCACCCCTGCTTGATACTATTATGACGGATGGGCGGTCGGGGAGTGTCATATTTCGTATTGCCTTGCATACCTCTATTCCATCCATTTTAGGCATTATAAGGTCTAAGAGGATTATGTCAGGGAGGTGCTCCTTGACAAGCCTTATCCCCTCACGGCCGTTTGAGGCATGGAAAGTCCGGTAGCTATGCGCATGAAGCATATCCTCAAGCATTGCTTTGATTGTCAGGTCATCATCTATTATGAGAATTTTATCCATTTGTGAGGCTTCAGCAGTCTTTATACCTTTAGGCATATTTCCTCCTATGCTTGACGATTCAACGCTAAATCCATGAGACAGGGTAATCAGCTTTAATCTGTGTGCAGTAGTCCTTGACAAAAAGCTCTGCTTACTTTACCATTTTACAATGTCAGTATAACTGCGGTTTAATATGTTTCTATGCCGGCGTAGCTCAGGGGCAGAGCAGCTGATTCGTAATCAGCAGGTCAAGGGTTCAATTCCCTTCGCCGGCTCCATTGCTAATAAATGATTAACTGATAGTTGATGCAGAAGATAACTGAATTGCTTTTCCAGAAATATTAAATCCTTACCTTTTTAAAATAGCTGTTCAGTGTTTTTTTGTCAAGATTTCTTTTATGAGATGCCTTATCAGTCATGCCAGCCGTAATGTTTGATTCCAGCATGGGGTATCAATGAAATATGTAATAGGTGTAGATCTTGGGGGTACGAACCTTAAGATAGGGGGCGTTTCTCCGCATGGCGAACTTCTTTTCAGGACCGATATGCCGTCAGGTGTTAAGGAAGGGAGAGATGCAGTGCTTAAAAAAATACTTAATGCCATAGAAGAGACCAGACATAGTATAAAGGGAAAGAAGCTTGCAGGAATTGGCTTGGGTATTCCGGGAATTATTGCTCCGGAAACCGGAACCGTGATACAGTCTCCAAACTTAACTGGGTGGGTTAATTTTAATATAAAGGATGTCCTTGCCGATAAACTCCCCTGGCCTTTGTATGTAGAAAACGATGCCAATGCCTTTGCCCTTGGCGAGGGATGGGCTGGGGCAGCGATTGGAATTAATAATTTTTGCTGTTTGACATTAGGAACAGGGGTCGGCAGCGGGATAGTGTTAAATGGCAGGTTGTGGCGTGGAGTAGATGGATTCGCAGGCGAAATAGGCCATATCGTGGTTGAGCCAGATGGCGCGTCTTGCGGCTGCGGCTCCTGGGGCTGCCTTGAAAGATATGTATCTGCAAACGGCCTTGTCAGGATGGCTGAAGAAGGCAAAGACGACAGGTTGGCCGCGCCTCTTTTAAAAAGCTGCGGCGGTGTTCATGGTGTATCAGCTAAGGCCATTGCCGACTTTGCCAGGCATGGAGACCCTTTCTGCATAGGTCTCTTCAAGAGGCTTGCGAGATATCTTGGTATAGGTCTGGCTGATATTGTGAACCTCCTTAATATTGAGATGATAGTTATTGGAGGAGGATTGTCAAATGTCAGCGACCTGTTTCTTGCATCAGCTAAAGAAGAGATGCTGAAAAGGAGCTTCAAGGTGCCTGGCCGGCGTGTAAAGGTTGTTGCTGCCAAGCTGGGTGAAAATGGCGGTATCCTTGGCGCAGCATTTATTGCGGTTAAGGCTGGAGCATATTAATTATTGCCATGCCTCTATCTGTGAGGGGCTGCCTATCACAATCTCAGGGCTTCCTTTGTACATCTTAATTTTTCCATATACTACTACTTCCTTGCCACGATAATAGCTTAATGGATTAATACCGTCGTCCTCAAAATTTTTTACATCCTGTTTGAAGATTACACCCCTCAAGCCTGTCTTGATAGAATTCCCTATTTCAAGAAATAGTGCCTTTCTCCCTTCCTGCACAGCTATGACCCTTCCATAAATTGCCTTCCTTTCATCAATAAATCTGGCGGCATCTGATGCCGGTATAAAGTCTTTTGTTATTATCTTCTTCTTTTTCTTGCTCCACAGCCCAATCTTTTTTTCCATGGCCTCTTTCTGATAGCGTCTGAACTCTTCTTCTTTATCATCGCCGCAGGGGGGGATTATTAATATTCTGGCATAACCTTCCCTTAAAAGTGTCCTGTTTACAAAGGTCTGATCTGTATAGACATAGGCAAGTATTCTTCCATACTTATCTGTGGGCTCAGCCTTGCATATCTCCAATCTAACGGTTTTCCCTAGAACAAGCTCTTTGTTTTTATTTTTAGCCTCTTCATAAAATGGCTGGCCTATCTCCGGAGTGTCTACCCCCAGATACCGTATGCGAATTCCTCCTTTGATCTCGATGGTATCTCCGTCAATGACGGCAACAGCCCTTGAGTGTTGTGTATTATTTCCTTTGGTTGTTCTTTCAGAGGATTGACCAGCCTGAACAGCAGGGGGAATAGCGTTGTTCAGGATAGCAGCGAGGATAATAAAGAAGGCATTTCTTAATGAGAGGGTTACCACTTTTCTCTTAATTCGTGGATTTGTTTCTGCAGGGTCTTAATGGACTCTTTTACATCTTCAGGATTGTATTGTCCTTTTTCTAATCTTTTTATTAAATCACTCATTTGAATAGACAGGGCGCTGTGGAGCTTGCTGTAGTCCTTGCTCATGTTCTCAAAGTTTTCTATAAATTCATTGACATAGGCGACAAAGTTTCTGACATGAAGATCATCCTTTGTCCTTATGGTGAGCCTTTTATCCAATTCCCCGTTAGCAACGGTCTTCATTTCATATTCAAGCCTCTTGAACGGTCCTACAAATCTGTGGGCAAAAAAGATGGCCAGAAACGCAACAATCGCAATATAGCCGATTACAAGGAAGATAGTCAAGGAAGGTGTTGTAAAACCAAGATATGAATTTAATGCTGCCGATACTGACTGCAGAAATGTCCCTCCTAAAAGCGCCAATACTACAAGAAGGGCTATGGTAATCTGTAGTTCTCTTGCTACGAAATAATTCTGCCTGGTCTTTTTCCCAGTTTTTATTGGGAAGGGTTTGTCCATAAGTCATAAAGATATATTTTTTAAAAATCTTTGTCAAGGAATTGTATGAGTTGAATTTAAAGTCAAAGATGGTATTATTAACAACTGTCTATGTGGGAGATGGGGAAGCATCCCCATCTTTTGTTGCCCTTAAGCGTGGTTTTGTAAAAAGTGATAACCTTTTAAAACTCAAGAGGCATTTTGATGAAGATAACTGTGTTAGGCTGCGGAACATCTACGGGCGTTCCTGTTATTGGCTGCAAATGCAATATCTGCATATCAAAGGATATTAAGAACAAAAGGATGCGTTCATCTCTGTTTGTAACCACAAATCATAAGAATATCATTATAGACACATCTACAGATCTGAGGCAGCAGGCCTTGGTTTACGGTATAGAGCGTATTGATGCTGTTCTTTATACCCATCCGCATGCAGACCATATACACGGTATTGATGAACTCAGAAGTTTCAATATGATTCAGAAAAAGCCGATTCCATGCTATGGCAGTGAATTTACAATGAACCGCATAAGATATATGTTTGATTATATCTTTACAACAGATGCTAATGACGGATGGAAGCCTGAGCTTGAAACCTTTCTGATTTCAGCGCCCTTTGACCTTTTTGGATTATTTATTCAGCCGGTAAATGTCTATCACGGCAAGATGGAGATATTTGGGTACAAGATCGGCAGGCTTGCATACATAACAGACTGCAGTCAGATTCCGGATAATTCCAAGAAGATGCTTGATAATCTTGATGTGCTGATATTGGGCGCCCTTCGCCATAAGCCGCATCCAACGCACTTAAGTATAGAAGGGGCGCTCCAGATTGGAGCAGAACTAAAACCTAAAAGGGTTATCCTTACCCATCTCAGCCATAATCTTGATTATGCGGAAACAAACAAATCTCTGCCCAAAGGCTTTGAACTGGCATATGATGGGATGGAGATTGAGATAGAGATTAACGACAGGCAATAGGCAATTGGCAAGAGGCAATAGTTACAATCAAGAACCCATTGCCTATAGCCCATAGCCTGATTTTCTACCTTATTATCCTTGTTCCAGCCCCTCCCTCCATCGCTGATTCTAAAAATTCCGGCATTGTTATGACCACCTCTTTGCCCCCTGCCTCCAGAAACTCAATAGCTGCCTCCATCTTCGGTCTCATGCTTCCGGGTGCAAATTCACCGGCAGCGAGATATTTTTTGGCTTCCAAAACTGCCAGCCTGTCTAATCCGATTTGATTCGGTTTGCCGAAATTTATATAAACCCTGTCAATTGATGTCAGGTCTATAAAAGTTTCCGCCTTTATTTCACCGGCCAACACAGCGGTTGCCAAATCTTTATCTATCACTGCATCTATGCCCTTTAAACTGCTGTCCTGTAATTCCACTACCGGAGCTCCTCCGCCGCCTGCAGCAATCACAAGCACATCATTCATCGCAAGTTTTTTTATAATACTTGCTTCAATAACCTTTAATGGTTTAGGAGAGGGGACAACCCTTCGGTAGCCCCTGTTGCTGTCCTCAACTATTGTCCAACCTTTTGTCTGATGAATCTTTGCCGCCTCTTCCTTTGTGTAGAAAGGGCCTATTGGTTTCGTTGGGTTTAAAAATGCAGGGTCGTCTTTATCAACCACAACCTGAGTAACAATCGTTGCCGCATCCCTTTGTATGTTGAGCTTCTTTAGCTGATTATAGAGAGTCTGCTGAATCATAAAACCTATGCCGCCCTCTGAATCTGCATTGCAGATATAAAGCGGCATCGGCGGGATTATATCTTTTGCAGCCTCATTTCTTATAACTATATTCCCGATTATCGGGCCGTTTCCGTGAGTTATAACAATTTTTATGCCTTGCGCCGCCAATTTTGCAACATAAGACATACACATTTCCGCATGCTCAAACTGTTCATCAATTGTGCCTTTTTCACCCTTTCTGATAAGGGTATTGCCGCCGATTGAGACTATAACTATCGGTTTGTCTCGCATAGCCTGATAATACCTGCTTTCAAAATAGCTGTCAATGACCTATTGGCAGCGGTATTTCCATATTTTTAAAAACACCGATGAATCGGCAACTACAGTATTTGAGCAAATTTGCGTTTGTCAAAAACCTCTATTTTTGCTATCTTTGCTTTATGCTATTGCCCATAAGAATTTATTATGAGGATACTGACTGTGGCGGCGTGGTCTACTACGCCAACTACCTCAGATATTTTGAGCGCGGCAGGAGCGAGTTTCTGAGGGAGAGGAGAGTCTCGCTTACAGACTTTTATGAGAAAGGGATTCTCTTTGTTGTTACGAAGGTTGAAATAGAATATCTTTTTCCGGCAAGATACAACGACCTTCTTCTTTTAGATACGCAACTGACCGACATATCAGGGGTAACTATGACCTTCAAACACAGCATGAAAAGAGAAGGCTCGGAAAAAGAACTGGTCAGAGGCACTGTTGTTCTTGCCTCTGTGGGTAAAGATGGACGGCCGATAAGGATGCCGGAGGAGATGAAGAGGGCGGTGGGGGGAGGAAACGCCTAAACTCGGCGGCGTAGTGAAATGGAGTCAGCTTTGAAATGTTAGAAAGACATTGCGCAATCGAGTCCAAATATTTCTTCGCATTTACGATATTAGCTTTGCGCTTACTCTCTTTCAACCCGATGTTTTTTGACTGAAATATTTCACTAAAACGATGAAATCCTTGGCGATGTTTAAAACCATTATTGATTTCTCTTAATTCAATTGTACACATCCCATCCCGGCAAATCGTTATGACGAATATTGTAATGATGTTCGATTATTTCCCCTATTTTACCGATTGGCAGTTCCTACACTGGCTTGGGTGCTGTATCGTTATTTCCATTGCTCTGTTCAACTTGCCAAGATAATTCAGCCGCAGCATGAAGCACTGCTTCAGCCAATATATTTCATTAAATATAGAACGTGCAGTAAACTCTTCTCTGAACAAGGGGAAATCCATGGCTGCCTTATAATTGCCATAGTCCTCAAACGTGCCGTTTCTCAATTTCAGTCCATTCCAATTCTCTATCTTTCTCCAAGTGTGAAAGAAAGTCGCGTAGAAAGCGAAGTTGCATATGAATTGTCAAATCAAGCATAAATATTTCTTGCCCACTATTTATTTTTATACTTGATACAACTGTCACTATTATAATCAGACTACATGTGATGTCAAAGTAAGGGAAAGGCAGGGCAGAGGGAGCAGAGGGAGCTTCCAGCGCTTCTTTTAGTCCTTTCTGCTCCCCTTCTTGTAGCTTTCTATGAAACTTGCGATCTCTGAAATAAAACGCTCAATATCAGACAGATGATTTTTCAGTATGTCATAAAGCTCATGAGGAGTGACTTCATGGTAGAGATGAACCATCCTGTTCCTGTAACCTGCCATCTCAAGGAGCGTTGCAGCATATTCCTTGTCCACCACACCCCTTTCGCCAAGCTCAAGGGCTATCTTTTTATATTCAAGCTCTTTAAATCCGTAGCTCTTTGCGAGTATATGTCTGCCTATGTCAAAGGCCGCCTCTAAAGAGCGCCGCAAATAGCTCTCGGTTGCGGCAGGATTTCTTTTGTCCCTCAAAAATTCATTCTCAGGTGTCTGTGAAAGCCTTTTCAATTCAGAAAGAAACTCCTGAATAAGAGAAAGATTTCTTTCAATCTTATCTATGTGCAATCTCGAAATAACCATCCTTTATTGCCTCTAAAAAATCCTTTTCAAATTCCCTCTTTTTGAATGACAGATCCGAAGCCATCTTCATTATCATCTCTTCATACTCGTTCAGAAAATCTTCGTCTCCGCAGTAGATAAGTTCACCGTTGATAGCCTCATACTGAAAGAGCGGGTCTGTCTCCTGAAGAAATACTAAATCTACAGCAAAGGGTTCAAACAGCATGGAAAGTTTCGCATAGATCTCACCGTAGACCTCAAATGGACATTGAGGCAGCTTTTCGAAGACGATGCCGATGTCAAGGTCGGCTGTTTTATCAATACCCTGGCTCTTGCCGTCTAAGAAGGCAATTCCTGCATCTTTTTGGGAGCCAAAGAGGTATGCAAGCTTGACACGGCGGCTATTCAATACTGTTTTCAGGATTTCCCTTCGCATACGATCCTTTCTATGACAGAGTTGCACATAACACCCTTGTTGTATTTTGCTAAAGATTATTGCCCATATCTAAAATACAGTCAAGGGCAATTTAGACCGTGTCAAGTTGAAAACATTATGTTTTAAAATTGCAAAACACTGTGCAGTATGGTATTTTTCAAACCTATGAACCCCGTTAGACCTTTTTATATATTTATGATGACGGTGTGCCTGATATGCAAAAAGGGTTTGTCGGGGGTCGGAGGTCTAACGGGGTGAAGATTGTTGATTCAACCGCAATGAGGCGGCTTGATGAAACGGCCATAAAAAAATACGGCATCCCCGGGCTTGCGCTTATGGAAAATGCGGGAAGCGGTGTTGCCCGGATTATTGAGAGGGATTTTGGCAGTTTTAAAAACAAGAGGGTTTCCATCTTTGCAGGCAAGGGCAATAATGGCGGCGACGGGTTTGTTGCGGCAAGGCATTTGAGCAATATGGGTTTTAAGGCTGCTGTTTATCTGCTTGCAAAAAAGTCGGATGTAAAGGGCGATGCAAAGACAAATTTGAAGATATGGGAGAAGATGGGCGGCGAAATAAAAACGATTTTATCGGCAAAAGATATTGATAAAAATAAATCTGCGATAGTGCATTCTGCCTTGATTGTGGACGCGATTTTTGGCACAGGGCTTTCATCGGATGTGAAAGGGATTCATAAAACTGCGATAGATTTTATAAACCGCATGAATAAGCCGGTTGTGGCGGTTGATGTTCCTTCCGGGCTTGACGCTTCAAACGGCAGGATTCTCGGCAGTTGCGTAAAGGCAATGGTTACGGCTACGATGGCAGTTCCCAAGATAGGGCTTTGCGTTTATCCGGGCGCGGATTATGCGGGAAGGGTTGAGACGATTGATATCGGAATGCCGCAGCAGTTTTTAGAAGGAGAAAAAATCAGGTGGGAGCTGCTTGATAAAGAGGGAATAAAAAAAATCTTAAGGCCACGGCAGGCCAGCAGCCATAAGGGGAGTTACGGCCATCTCTTTGTCCTTGCCGGTTCTGTTGGAAAGACAGGCGCTGCTGCAATGACCTGTCTCGGCGCAATGCGGGCGGGCGCCGGCCTTGTTACCCTCGGCATTCCAGAAAGCCTCAATCCGGTTATGGCAAGAAAGCTTACAGAGGTAATGACATTGCCTTTGCCAGAATCCCCCTTACATCCCCCTTTAGTAAAGGGGGAAAAAGGGGGATTTTCAGGGATACTCGGCTATGAAGCGATTGAAAGCATAATGTCATTTATTAGGGATAAAAAAGTTATTGTCCTTGGTCCAGGACTTACAGCGCCAGAACCTGTAACGAGGCTTGTTATAAGACTTATATCTGAATCTAAAATACCTCTTGTCATTGATGCAGATGGTATAAATTGCTTGGCTGGTGATGTCAAGGTTTTGAAAAAGGCAAAAGCGCCTGTTGTTATTACGCCGCATCCCGGTGAAATGGCAAGACTTGTTGATTTAACTGTAAAAGATGTTCAGGCAGACAGGATTGGAATAGCAACAAAATTTGCAAAGGAAAATAAAGTTATTCTGGTATTGAAAGGCGCAAAAACGATTATCGCGGAGCCGTCCGGCAAGATTTTTATAAACCCAACAGGAAATCCCGGCATGGCAACCGCAGGAACAGGCGATGTGCTGGCAGGCATGATAGGCGGTTTTATAGCGCAGGGCTACAGCCAGCTTGATGCTGCGAATATGGCGGTGTATTTGCACGGCCTTGCAGGAGATGAGGTTGCGAAGAAAAAGGGACAGGTTGGAATGATGGCAACTGATATTATGAATATCTTACCCGCGGTGATAAATTCTTTTATGTAGATTGCCCATCCCCGATTAAAGCCTTCGGGGACATATTTATGGGCGTAGTTAAGAACGCCGATAAATCGGCAGACTACTTTTTAGAGAAGGAAAGATGTGAAGGCCAGTGGTAAGATAGACAAGATAGATTCGAAATTTAAAATATTTTACACCTCATCCCCTGATGAGACCGTAGGGCTTGGCAGGAAGATAGGCGAGGGGCTTAAGGCAGGAGATGTGGTGGCTCTTGTCGGCGAGCTTGGCACAGGCAAGACCTTATTTACACAGGGGCTGGTGCAGGGGCTTGGTGTGAAGGGTTATGTTAAGAGCCCGTCATTTACAATAGTGAATAAGTACGATGGCAGGTTCCCTGTTTATCATCTTGACCTTTACCGCCTCGGTGATGTAAATGAACTCTATGAGCTTGGGATAGAAGAATATCTTTACGGAGACGGAGTTTGCATAGTGGAATGGGCAGAAAAGGCATATTCTCTTTTGCCGGAGAAGCATAGAATGATTAAGTTTTTTTATACAGGGGAAAGGACGCGGAAGATAGAGATTAAGCGACTGGATGAGTAGTGGATTTGTTAAGAATTTTATTTCCCATGCGAAATTCTAATGATTTTTCCATTTTCCTTTAATATTTCTGCTTCAGCCACACCACCTACCCAGCCTTTTGGTAAAGAACCGGAAACAAACCATATACCGTTTTCTAAAATAGCATTATACGGTTTTTGTTTTTCGATTTCATTTTGACCATAGATGGGTATCCAAATGGCCACGGCAATTTTAATAGCCGTTTCTTTATCTGGAACATATCCTTCTTGAGGTTTAACGTTGTGTTCTTTAACGCGATTTAATAAAGCACTATTATAGATTTCTGCGTATTGTTTAGCTTTTTGAATTAATTCTTTGTGTTTTTCAGATTCTATCGAATCGCTTGTTCCTTCAATCATTGATATACCATATTTATTGATGAGCGGATAATCATTTTCGTTTGTTCCTGGAAAGTATTGGGCGTATCCATATAGTCCAATAAAGCGAAAATCATCACGCCCGATATTTTTCGTTAAGTCTTGTTTTGGATTTTTGAGATTTAAAGTTCTCAATTTATGCTCGAGGATTGCCTCTTGATTGCTGTTTGAATGAGCATTAAGAGCAAGTAATGCAAAAATTAATGATAAGACCAGCGGTATTAAGTTTTTCATTTTCATTCCTTTACTTTTCATAACATTTAATATCAGAACTTCCGCTTTCCCAGATTTATGGTCAGAATATAGCACATCAGAAAGATTTTTTACAGAAAAAACACATAAAAATCAATCTTTTCTCTTTAAATATTCTTCAAAATATGTTACCTATTTCTATCTATTGGAAGCTGGAGATGGGATTTGGAAAAAAAGATTTTGGAAAAAATAATTAGCGGAATTTCCGATAAAAATATAAGATTTAATGAGTTGAGAAACACTCTCACAAGATTGGGTTTTGATGAAAGGATTAAGGGCAGCCATCACATCTTTACCAAGAGCGGAGTAATGGAGATAGTAAACATTCAACCATTGAAAGATGGAAAGGCGAAACCTTATCAACTGAAGCAGGCAAGGAATATAATTTTAAAGTATAAGCTTCACAAGGAGGTATGGGATGTTTAGATATGAGATAATTATTTATTGGAGCGAGGAAGACAATACTTATATAGCTGAGGTGCCGGAGCTTCCTGGATGTATGGCTGATGGAGCAACTTATGAAGAGACATTGCATAATGTAGAAACTGTGATTGCAGAGTGGATAGAAACAGCAAAGGATATTGGGAGAGAAATACCGGTTCCCAAAGGAAAGTTGTTGTATGCGTGAACGGCTAATACTGTAAAAAAAGAATGATCGAGAACGGAGGTCTTTAGAATGCAGGAATTTGATATTGTTGTTATCGGCGGCGGGCCGGGCGGTTATGTGGCTGCCATACGGGGCGCGCAGCTCAGTGCAAAGGTTGCGCTGGTGGAAAAAAATAAGGTCGGCGGCACATGTCTTAACCGTGGGTGCATACCCACAAAAGTGTTATATGCCAGCGCAAAGGCTCTGGCAGCGGTGCGCAGCGCAGGCGATTTCGGTGTCAGTGTAAAAGATATCGCCTTTGATATTGCAAAAGCAGTTGCGCGAAAAAACGAAGTGGTGGAAAAACTTGTCGGCGGCGTGCGGCAGCTTCTCAAGGGCAATGGTGTTGAGGTTTTTGAGGGAGAGGCCTTTCTGGAAAATGCGGGACAGGTGCGGATCACGCGGCAGGACGGTTTGAAAGGGACGATAATCGCCAGGAAAATAATTCTTGCCACCGGCTCCGAGCCTGCTATGATTCCGGCATTCAATATTGACAGAAAAAATATCATCACATCTACAGAAATGCTTGATTTGCAAGCTGTTCCAAAGACCTTGCTTATTATCGGCGGCGGCGTGATGGGGTGCGAGTTTGCAAGCATCTTTGCCGAATTTGGCAGCAAGATTACAATTGTTGAACTTTTGCCGACAATCTTGTCAACAGAGGATAAGCAGGTTTCAAGGGTGATATTAAAAAGTTTCAAGGAGAAAGGTGTTGATGTGCTTACAGAGGTTTCTGTGCAGAGTGTTCAGGATACAGGGAACGGTGTAAAAACTACTCTTGCGGACGGCAGGGAGTTTGTGACGGAAAAGGTGATGGTGTCCATCGGCAGGAGTTTCAATTCGCAAGGACTCGGGCTTGAGGCATTGGGCGTGAAAACGGAAAAGGGAAGGATTGTCGTAAACGAAAACATGGAGACCAATGTAAGCGGGGTCTATGCCGCAGGCGATGTTATCGGCGGTATGCTTCTGGCGCATATTGCATCCAATGAAGGCATAGTGGCTGTAAACAATGCGCTTGGAAAAGATGCGCGTATGGATTATTCCATCGTGCCTGCCGGAATATTCACCGATCCTGAGATTGCAAGCGTTGGCCTACGGGAAAAAGATGCAAAGGAAAAAGGGATGGAAGTTGCTATCGGCAGATTTCCGTATGCGGCATCAGGCAAGGCTTTGTGCATGGCTGAGGAAGAAGGTTTTGTGCAAATTCTATCGGACCCCGGCACGGATAAGGTTTTGGGCTGTTCCATTGTCGGCGCCCATGCAACGGATCTGATTCAGGAGGTGGCTATCGCAATGAAAGCAGGCGCAAAGACAAAAGATATTGCAGATACCATCCATGCCCATCCCACTTTGCCCGAACTCGTGATGGAGGCGGCAGAGGATGTGCATGGGATGGCGATACATAAGATAGGGAGAAAAAAGTAGCTTCACGCTCGATAATGCCTCATCTGTGTTGTCAGGACTGCGGGATTGGGAAAATAATTAAGTAAAGTGAGGTAGGTAATGGCATTAATCGTCCAAAAATACGGCGGAACGTCAGTCGGCAATGTGGAGCGAATTAGAAACGTTGCCATAAGGGTTGCGCAGACAAAAAAGAAAGGGCATAAGGTTATTGTGGTTGTATCTGCAATGTCAGGTGAAACAAATAAGCTTGTTGACCTGGCAAATCAGATGAAGGAGTTTCCCATCGGCAGGGAATACGATGTGGTAGTGTCAACCGGTGAGCAGGTTACCATCGGGCTTCTGGCGTTGGCGCTTCAGGATTTGGGATTCGGCGCAAAATCCTTTCTCGGTTATCAGGTGCCGATTATAACCGAGAGCGTTTTCAGCAAGGCAAGGATTGAAGAGATAGATACAGTCAATATATTCTCTGAGCTTAAAAAGAGAAATATCGTTGTGGTTGCAGGTTTTCAGGGTGTTGACAGAGAAGGTAATATTACAACCCTCGGCAGAGGCGGCTCGGATACAACTGCTGTTGCTCTATCAGCAGTGTTAAAGGCAGATGTCTGTGAAATATACACAGATGTAGAGGGCGTTTATACAACAGACCCGAATATATGTCCTGATGCGAGGAAACTAAAAAAAATTTCTTATGATGAAATGCTTGAGATGGCAAGCCTCGGCGCAAAGGTGCTGCAAACAAGGTCCGTTGAATTTGCAAAAAAGTATAATGTGCCCGTGATGGTAAAGTCATCCTTTACGGATGCGGAAGGGACGCTTGTTACAAAGGAGGATAAGGATATGGAAAAGGTGATTGTTTCAGGTGTTACCTATAATAAGGATGAGGCAAAGATAACTGTGGCAAAGGTGCCTGACAGGCCCGGTATTGCGGCAAAACTCTTTGCCCCGCTTACAAAGGCGAATATCAATGTTGACATGATTGTACAGAATGTGAGCCACGACGGGCATACGGATCTGACATTCACCGTGTCAAAGGCGGATTTCAGAAAGGCGCTGCAGCTTGTTCAAAAAACCGCAAAGGAGATGAAGGCAGGCAAGGTGCTTTCCGATACGAATATTGCAAAGGTCTCCATCGTGGGCGCGGGCATGAGAAGCCACGCGGGTGTTGCGTCAAAGATGTTTGAGACCATGGCAAAGGAGAATATCAATATCCAGATGATTTCAACATCTGAGATAAAGATATCTTCAGTTATAGATGCAAAGTATACGGAACTGGCGGTAAGGACTTTGCATGATGCGTTTGGGTTGAGCAGGGAAGAAGTGGTGGAGGAAAAGTGACTGTTAAACTCTATGACACAACTTTAAGAGACGGCACGCAGGCGGAGGATATCAATTTCTCTGTTGAGGACAAGGTGCGGATTGCCCAGAGATTGGATGAACTCGGCATCCACTATATTGAGGGCGGTTGGCCTGGCTCTAATCCGAGGGATATTCAGTTTTTTAAAGAGATGAAGGGTGTAAAGCTTGCCAATGCCCGATTGGTTGCCTTTGGAAGCACGAGAAGGGCAGGAGCCAAGGCAAAAGATGATGCAAATATCAAGGCACTTTTAAAGTCAGGCACTGGTGTTGTGACTATTTTTGGCAAGACCTGGGATTTGCATGTGAAAGAGGCTTTGAAAATCTCTCCTGAGGAAAATCTGGACATCATCTATGACTCTCTCAAGTTTTTAAAGGACAGGGTGGAAGAGGTATTCTATGATGCAGAGCATTTTTTTGACGGCTACAAGGCAAACCCTGAATATGCGTTAAAGACCCTCAAGACCGCCCATGACGCCGGCGCGGAATGTCTTGTCTTGTGCGATACCAATGGCGGGACCCTGCCGGATGAATTGGTTGAGATTATCCGAGATGTGAAGCATCATGTAAATGCGCCTCTGGGTATCCACGCGCATAATGACTCTGAGGCTGCTGTTGCCAATTCCATACTTGCTGTAAAAGAAGGGGCAGTTCAGGTTCATGGCACTATAAATGGTTTTGGCGAAAGGTGCGGGAATGCCAATCTCTGCTCTATAATCCCCAATCTTAAACTTAAATTGGGTATAAATTGTATCAGCTCTGAGCAATTAAGAAAACTAAGGGAGACATCCAGATTTGTCTATGAGCTGGCAAATCTCCCTCACAATAAGCATCAGGCATATGTTGGAGACAGCGCCTTTGCCCATAAGGCTGGCGTGCATGTGAGCGCGGTATTGAAAAGACCTGAGACCTATGAGCATATAAGGCCTGATCTGGTTGGTAATCATCAAAGGGTTCTGGTTTCTGATCTCTCAGGCAAATCGAATATCATTTATAAGGCGCAGGAGTTTGGCATTGACATAAAGAGCAAAGACCCGATTGTCCAGGGTATAGTTAGAACCCTCAAAGCGCTTGAGTATAAGGGTTTTCAATATGAAGGGGCCGAGGCGTCATTTGAACTGCTGATGCAAAAGGCGATGAGGGCCAGGAAAAAATATTTTAAGCTCCTCGGTTTCAGGGTCATTGACGAGAAGAAAAAGGAAAGCGAGCCTCCTTATGCTGAGGCAACGATAAAGCTTGAGGTTGACGGCAGGGTTGAGCACACAGCCAGCGAAGGCAACGGTCCTGTCAATGCCCTGGATAATGCGCTGAGAAAAGCGCTTGAGAAATTTTATCCTCATTTAAAGGATGTCGAACTTCTTGATTTTAAAGTCAGGGTTTTGACCGCCGGAAAAGGCACTGCCGCATCTGTCAGGGTTTTGGTAGAATCAGGAGATGGAAAAGAAAAATGGGGAACTGTCGGTGTATCTGAAAATGTGATTGAGGCGAGCTGGCAGGCGCTTGTTGACAGCCTTGAATATAAACTCTATAAAGATGAAAAGGAGAATGCCACGCAGGGTAAAAGGAAAAGCTGATTCTAATAGTGTAGGCGTTAACGACCAGCTAAAGAATATTGCCCTGCTTATAATAGCCATCTTTCTCGTGGCTATTTATTTTTTGAAAGAGTTTCATATATTTAAAAAACCTGCTTCAATATCTGCCAGTCAGTCTGGGAAGCAAACAATCATTATTGAAGTGGAAGATTCTTCTGGCATTAGCAAGGTTTATACACATCCAAAAGATGCGTCATTAAAAGATGTGATGGATAAGGCCGGAGTTAAAGGATACAAGCATACTGATACAGCAATTGAAAGCGGCTCAAAGATTACAATAAACAAAGATGGCTCCGCTGATGTAGGTTTGATGAGTGGAGAAAAACATCTCATCTTTTCCATTCCTCTAAATATCAACAAGGCAACAGCACAGGATTTTGAGGCCCTCCCAGGCATTGGGCCAAAAGTGGCGGAGAGGATTATTGAAACTCGGGAGAGGCTTGGGGGATTTAGAACTGTTGAAGGGCTTAAAAAAGTAAGAGGAATGGGCGGCAAAAAATTGGATAGACTAAAAAATTTTATAATATGTAAAGAAATGCCTTGATTTGTTGGGGCAGAAATTAAAAATGGCTTATTTTATAAATTGCGAGGTTATTGATGCAAGAAAAATACAATCCCCAAGCAATCGAAGAAAAATGGCAGAGGCAATGGGGAGAGGAAAAATCTTTCAAGGCTGCGGAAGATATGGGCGGAAAAAAATATTACTGCCTTGAGATGTTTCCGTATCCTTCGGGAAAGATACACATGGGTCATGTCCGCAATTATTCCATCGGTGATGTTGCTGCGCGGTTTTTGAGTATGCGCGGATTTAATGTGCTGCACCCGATGGGCTGGGATTCTTTCGGTATGCCTGCTGAGAACGCGGCTATCCAGCACGGGGTTCATCCGGCAAAGTGGACTTCTGAAAATATCGCCTCCATGAGAACGCAGTTAAAGCGGCTCGGGCTCGCGTATGACTGGGACAGGGAGATTGCAACCTGCACCCCCGAATATTATCGCTGGAACCAGTGGCTCTTTCTTAAATTTTTTGAAAAAGGGTTGGCATATCAGAAACAGTCTGCGGTGAACTGGTGTCCTGAGTGCGCAACGGTTCTGGCGAATGAGCAGGTGGAGGGCGGCAATTGCTGGAGGTGCGATACGCAGGTTGAGCAGAAAAATCTGAAGCAGTGGTTTTTCAGGATAACCGCATACTCCGAGGAACTTCTGGAGCATTGCGATAAGCTTCCGGGCTGGCCGGAAAAAGTTTTGATCATGCAGAAGAACTGGATCGGCAAGAGCATCGGCGCGGAGGTGGATTTCAAAATAGAAAATTTGGACGAGGTGATTAAAGTATTCACCACGCGGCCGGACACGCTCTTCGGCGCAACATTTATGAGCCTTGCGCCTGAACATCCGATGGCGGAAAAACTTGTTGGGGTCAAGCCTGCCCCTGCAGGCAGTAAGCAGGGGGGTCAAGGGACAAGGGTCAAGAAATTTATAGAAAAAGTGAAAAAACAGGGCAGGACTGAAGGGTCAAGAAATTTATAGAAAAAGTGAAAAAACAGGGCAGGACTGCAAGGACAGAGGCATTGCTGGAAAAAGAAGGGGTGTTCACCGGTTCATACTGTATCAATCCTTTGACCGGCAGGCGGATGCCGATATATCTTGCGAATTTTGTCTTGATGGAATACGGCACTGGCGCGGTCATGGCTGTGCCTGCGCATGACCAGCGGGATTTTGAATTTGCAAAAAAATACAATCTTCCGATGATTGCAGTAATTGTCCCTGATAAATCCGCAATCCGCAATCCGCAATCCGAAATCATGCAAGAGGCATACATTGACGACGGCGTTATGGTCAATTCAGGCCAATTTAACGGCATGAAAAATAGAGATGCGATGGAGGCGATTGTAAAATATCTGGAGGAAAAAAATATCGGCAAAAAGACCGTGAGTTACAAACTGCGCGACTGGGGCATATCAAGGCAGAGATACTGGGGATGCCCGATACCGATAATTTACTGCGACAAATGCGGCGTTGTGCCTGTGCCGGATGAAGACCTGCCAGTGATTCTGCCGGAGGATGTGAAGTTTACCGGACAAGGGGCTTCGCCGCTTGCTCAATCTGAAAAATTCGTCAATGTCCCGTGTCCACGGTGCGGCAAGCAGGCCCGCAGAGAGACCGACACTATGGATACCTTTGTTGATTCATCGTGGTATTTTCTGAGATATGCCTCGCCAAAAGAGGGCAATGCCCCGTTTGACAAAGAGGCTGCAAAATACTGGATGCCGGTTGACCAGTATATCGGCGGCGTTGAACATGCGGTGCTGCATCTGCTCTACTCCCGCTTTTTTACCAAGGCCATCCGCGACCTTGGGCTGATAGATTTTGACGAACCGTTTTTAAATCTCCTGACTCAGGGAATGGTGTGCAAAGAGATTATGAAATGCAAGGGGCACGGCTATCTTTTGCCGGATGAGGTCAAGGACGGCGCATGCGTGAAGTGCGGCAGCGCAGTTGAAATTGGCGCGAAAGAAAAGATGAGCAAATCAAAAAAGAATATTGTTGACCCGGATAAGATTATTGCAAAATACGGCGCAGACACCACAAGGCTCTTTTCCCTGTTTGCGGCGCCGCCGGAAAAGGATTTGGAGTGGAGCGATGAAGGGGTGGAGGGCGCATACCGGTTTTTGAACAGGGTGTGGAGGCTGGTGGTAGAAATGCAAGGGGCAAGGGGCAAGGAGCAAGGGGCAAGAGAAGATACTCAAGAACTTGAATATGAGATAAACAGGGCTACAAAAAAGGTTACTGAGGATTTGGAACAATTTCATTTTAACACAGCCATAGCCGCGCTAATGGAGTATGTGAATTTTCTGTATAAATGTAAGGGCGAACGGCCGTTCGCCCTTATAACGAATGCCATTGAAATCCTGCTCATCCTCCTCTCTCCCTTTGCGCCGCATCTTTGCGAAGAGTTGTGGAACGGCATCGGGAAGAAAGAGAGCACCCTCAAAACCCCGTGGCCGTCTTATGACGAGGCTGCCCTGAAAAAGGAAGAGGCTTTGGTCGTGGTGCAGATAAACGGCAAGGTCAGAGGCCGCATCAATCTGCGCGTTGATATGCCGCAGAAGGAAGTGGAGCAATTGGCCCTTGCGGATAAAAAGATCGCGGAATGGCTTGCCGGAAAAGAGATTAAAAAGATTGTGTATGTGCAGAATAAGATATTGAATGTGGTGGCGGGGTAGGGTGTAGCCGACCACCTTTTTGAAAAGGGAGATTTTTCTTACTCGCTATTCTTTGGACACTTAGCAATTGAAAAACTCTTAAAGGCGATGTATGTCGCTAAAAACAAAGAACAGGCTCCGTTCATCCACCATCTGAAACGTCTTGCGGAACTTACCGGTCTTCAGCTTACAACAGAGCAGATGGATGAATTGTTGAGAATATCTGCATTTAATTTGGAGGCGCGCTATCCTGATGAAAATAGAACATTCAGGCAGAAATGCACGAAGGAATTTACCGAAGACGAACTCAAAAAGATAAAGGAAACATTTCAATGGCTGAAATCAATGCTTTAATTATGAAAGAGATAAAAGAGTTTATGCGTAGGCTGCGAACGATGAATGTTCGTATTCAGGAAGCCTATATTTTCGGCTCTTATGCCAAGGCCGCGCAGAACGAATGGAGCGACATAGACTTGGCCATTATTTCTCCGGATTTTTCAGACGACAGATTTGAGGAAAGGCTGCGCCTGATGAAGCTTGCAAGCAGTATTGACGATAGAATAGAGCCGGTGCCTTTCAGGCCGGATACCTTTTCAGACGACAATCCGCTGGCATGGGAAATCAAGAGGCATGGGATACGGGTGGATGAGGAAGGATAGTGTCGCGCTTGCGGCGGTCTTTATGCCCTTTTCTTTCAACGGCGTATCTGAAATGAACATGAGCGCGCCTAATCGCTCAAGGGTGCTGAGTCCCACGCGGTCCCGCGAGTATTGATCTATCTGGTCAAGCGCATCTTTGCCGAGCTTGCTTTCAGCCATATTTTTCTCACCTCTCTTTCACTCTTGTTCCGTTTCTGACGGATTCATCTGGATGAACAATAACGGTTTCTCCATCCACGAGTCCTGAAATAATCTCCGCTGACAATCCGTTTCTGTGGCCAATTTCAACCTTGCGGAGATATGCGCGGTTGTTCTGAAACAGAAAAACCGCCCAGCCGTTTTCATATCTGAATAGCGCATTGGCCGGAATCTGCAAGACATCTTTTCCTTGCCATAGGTTAAAACTTGCCTCCACGCGATAGCCGTCGCCGAGCCTTTGCCATGTTTCGGGAATAGAGGTAATATCCGCCACTACGATCACGCGCTGCTCCTCCACGCCAAGGCTGGAAATCTTGGTGAATGCCGCAGGCTCAACAATCCTGACCTTTCCGGCAAGCGGCGCGTCTCCGCCCCATCGCTCAAAAAGCACGGGGGTTCCCGGTTTGATTTTT
>JACPZB010000082.1 GCA_016195725.1 Deltaproteobacteria bacterium
ACTTTTTAGGCAAGTCGGCCTTTACGATTTCATTTTTCCCGTTCAAAAAAATCGCCGACACCTTATATGACGAAACGGATCGGAAATTTTGTATCTCCC
This sequence comes from Deltaproteobacteria bacterium, assembly GCA_016195725.1. Classification (GTDB taxonomy): domain Bacteria; phylum Desulfobacterota; class GWC2-55-46; order UBA9637; family UBA9637; genus UBA10170. Next base: position 100 of record JACPZB010000082.1, read on the forward strand.
TTTCCCTGTCTACAATCAATCTCACGGCCACGCTCTGCACCCTTCCTGCGGAGAGAGCGGGCTTAATTTTTCTCCACAGTATCGGCGAGATCTCATAGCCGACTAATCTGTCCAAAATCCTACGCGCCTGCTGCGCGTCAACCAGATTTTTATCAATTGTCCTTGGATTTTCAATTGCCTTTTGAATTGCCTCTTTGGTAATTTCAGAGTAGGTAATCCGCTTCGTTCTTGCCGGCTCCAGATTCAGCGCCTCGGACAGATGCCACGCAATGGCCTCGCCTTCGCGGTCTTCGTCTGTTGCAAGCCAGACCGTATCCACAGACTTGGAAAATTTCTTCAATTCGGCAACCACTTTTTTCTTCTCAGCGGGAACCTCATAATTAGGCCGAAAATTGTTTTCCACATCCACGCCCGTGTTTCCATCCGCCAGATCGCGGATATGGCCGATGGAAGATTTTACCGTGAAATCCTTGCCGAGAAATTTCTCAATGGTTTTCGCCTTTGCCGGCGATTCTACGATGACGAGTGATTTCAACCATTCCTCCTTACAAACTGTTTTCCAGCCTGCTGTTTCACCAGCCCTTTTAATTCCATATCTAAAAGGAGCGCGGATATTTTGGCGGCAGGCAGGCCGGTTTTCTGGATAATAGTATCAATAAAACACGGTTCGTCAAGCAGAGTGATAATTTTTCCCTCTTCGGGTGAAAGATTTGGCGGTATCGTAATGGTAGAGGCAGATTTTAAACCTGCCTCTACGGATATTGCCATCTCCTCCAAAATATCCCCTGCATCTTCCACCAACTTTGCGCCGTTCTTGATGAGCTTGTTCGTCCCCTTGCTTTTGAATGAAGTTGTGTTGCCGGGCAGGGCAAACACATCCCTTCCATAATCGAGGGCAAGCTGGGCCGTAATGAGCGAGCCGCTTTTCTCCGACGCCTCTATAACAAGCACGCCTTTGACGAGGCCGCTTATGATACGATTTCTTTGGGGGAAGTTTGTTGCAACAGGCTTGGTTCCGAAGGGAAACTCAGACACCACTGCGCCGTTTGCCGCAATATCTTCATATAACTTTTTATTTTCCGGCGGATAGATTACATCAATGCCGCTGCCCAAAACCGCTATGGTTCGTCCATTGCCTGCAATTGCGCCCATGTGCGCAACTGAATCTATGCCACGCGCCATGCCGCTTACGATGGTGATTCCTGCGCCTGCCAATGCTCTGGAAAGGTTTTCCGTAGCGGTGACGCCATATTGCGTTGGATTTCTTGTGCCGACAATTGCTACGGCATTGTTATCCTCTTTGCCGATGGTTCCTTTTACATAGAGATACGGAGGTGGGTCAGGCATGGAACGGAGCGCATCGGGATAATCCGTATCCCTCATGGTCAGAAATTTTACTTTGTGTTTTTCAATGAGGGCTGTCTCTTTTTCCACCCAGCCCCAGTCATTGAATGATTTTATTGCGGACGCAACTTTCTTCCCGATGCACTGAATCTGTTCAATTCTTTTCTCTGAGGCTTCAAATACCGCTCCCGGCTCTTTCAATTCATCAATAAGCGCTTTGTAAGTTATCCTGCCGATCCCCTCGACCTGTCCGAGGCCGAGCCAGTATTTTATTTCAGAGGCCATAAAATAAACAGTAGACAGTAGGTAGTAGATAGTAGTCAGGAAAAGATAGGATTTCCCCTGTTTGCTGTCTACTGTTTGCTGTCTACTGTCCTTACCCTGTCTCCTTTATAAATGACCTGTTTGCTCTTTGTAATGAATGCAGTGGCTGTATCATCTTCTATAGCTATAATAACAAGCCCTCCCAATTCTTTGGGAGGCAGGATAATTGTTTTCCCCTCTTCTTGGGACATCGGGTCCTTTACTGTCGTTGTTGGTCTGAAGATATTCATGGCATTGCCAACCTCAAGCCCGCTGTTTTTCCCCTTATCCAGATAGACTATATCATTTTCCGCTACCCCTACTTTACCTTCCAATGATGCGATAATGAAGCCATCCACCGCATTTTCAGCCTTTTTTACCACTACTGCTTGAACAGGCGGCTCATACGGCTTCAGTTTTGCGCCTTTCAATATCTCTTTGTAGGATTTTTCTATCTTGGCAGAGATTACGCCATCTTTGTCAATCTGTGTAACCTGAAGTATCCCCAGGGTATCTGTCATAAAACCTATGGGCTTATCTGTGACTGGGTGCATTATCTCACCGGTCGTTGTAAAGACAGTAAATCTATCCCCTTGTTTTACCTCAGCCCCTTTTACAAGAGAGATAAAGACAATGTCGTTTGCGGATAAAAGGAGTTTCTCTTCTTTGGAGTCTACTATTACGCCAACCCCCCCCTTTTCTTTGGCAGATATCAATCCATGCCGCTCCATCATTGAAGAAGAAATCTTTACCGCTGGCGGGGGCGGAGTTGCCTGAGCTTCAATAGTCTCTTCTTTTTTTACTTCTGCCTTCGGCTTTTCTTCTGTTACGGCAGGGACTGCCTCCTCTGATTTTTGCAGTTTTTCAACAGGCAGCCCTTCTGGTATAACCGCAGCAGGCGCAACCGCTGCGCCAGCCTCTTTGCCTTTTTCTCCTGCTTCAACAGGTTCATAGGGAAATAATCTGATTTTATTGCCTGGATATATTAGGTGCGGATTTATAATATACTGATTTTTCTTCCACAGATTTGGCCACTTGAAGGGGTCTTGTAAGAAGCTCTCCGATATGTCCCAGAGCGTGTCCCCTTCCCGAACTGTATACTCTCCATCTTCTATCTGTCTAGGCATCCCCCCACGACGCACCCATGATGTTTGCTGGGGAACATTTCCTCTCTCCTCTGCCTTTCTGCCCCTTTTTTCAGCAAGGGCATAATCATATAGTAAGGAAAATGATACACATATCGATACCGCAATCAGTTTTACCCTCATGGTTTTTCCTCCCTTAATAAAGAGTCTATTGTTTGAGCTCTTGCATTTTTATTTTTGCCTTTACCGCCGCCTCTGATGACGGATACCGTTCTACTGCCATTTTTAAAAATTCTAATGCCTTATCTTTATTATTAAGTTCGAGATAGGAAAACCCCGCCTTCAAAAGGGCATCAGGAGCCTTATTTTCATTGGGATAGTTATCAAACACCTTTTTAAATTCTACTGCCGCCTTTTGATAGTCTTTCTCTGAATAATAAACCTCTCCAATCCAGTATTGGGCATTATCTGCCAAAGAGTGCTTGGGGTGCTGCGCGATGAACTTGGCAAATTGTTCTGCTGCTTCGGCTAATCTGCCGGCCATAAACAGGTTTTGCGCCTCATTATAAAGCGCTTCAGGGCTTGGCAAACTTTCTGTTTTTTTAGCCTCTTCTTTTTTTAAAGACTCCTTTTTTGTCTCTCCTTTTATCTCTTCGGCCTCAAGTTTTACGACCTTAAGCTCATCAGGCGGAATAACAGGAACTGCCATTGCTTTAAGTTCCTTGATCTCCTTCTTGTTGATATCTGCCTGTTCTTGAAACAGAAGGAATTTGTTATTTAATTCTTCCAGGCCCGCATTGGTTTTAGCCTGCCTTTTTTCTAATTCAGATATCTGAGACTTGAGTTCCTTGAGTGTTTGCTCATGCTGGAGGTTTGCACAGCCAGATATAAGCAAACCTATCAACAGAATAAATAAAGCCGATGCCTGTTGTATGATGACTCTTGCCATGCTGATGAAAGTGCCTCCTCCTCCAATTCCGCCGCAAGGCAGGTTGAGGCAAGCCGTGTAATAGTTTCTTCGCTATAGATAAACCCGCTGTGCAACAGATTTATTTCATCAAAACTTAATCTCCTTTGGGATATTTGTCAAGGAGAATTTACAGAATCCCTAACGCGGACACGCTATTTGCAAAAATTTTGATTGACATAAGTATTTTTTAAGATATAAAGGCATGAGGAGTCTATCCACAAATACCCCATATGACGTATCCCTTGAAGATATTAGGCGCAGCTTTTTTATTTAACCTTCTCATCATATCCGCTTCTTCCTGCGAGGATGAGCCTTTTGCAAAAGAGAGGCAGATAATGGTTGAACAGGATATAAAAGGGCGAGGGATTGCGGATAAGAAAATTCTCAATGTCATGCTGAAGGTAAAGAGACACTTGTTTGTGGATAAAGAACTGCAGGGGCAGGCATATGCAGACCATCCGCTGCCAATCGGCGAGGGCCAAACCATATCTCAGCCATATGTAGTTGCCCTTATGACCGAGGCGCTAAAATTAAAGCCCGCAGACCGAGTCCTTGAGATTGGCACAGGTTCTGGTTATCAGGCCGCGCTATTGGCTGAGATTGTAAAAGAGGTCTATACCATAGAAATAAGAAAAGGGCTTGCAGATATGGCCGCAAAAAGGCTCAAGGGGCTTGACTACGGCAATGTCAATGCCAAATATGGAGATGGATATTTTGGCTGGGAAGAGGCTGCGCCGTTTGATGCCATAATAATAACTGCGGCGGCAAATCACATACCGCCGCCTCTTATCAAACAGCTCAAAGACGGCGGCAGACTCATAATACCGCTCGGCAGCACCTTTTATTATCAAACATTGACCCTTGTAACAAAGCAGGGTAAAGAGTTGAGCATGGAGCAGCTGGGCGGAGTCAGTTTTGTGCCAATGGTAGGCAAGGCGCAAAAAAGATAGAAAGAAATGCGCATAGATATAAAACCGACGCTGTAAACATCACGCCGCTCAATCCTATCCCGAGCGCCAGCATTGCCGCCATAATAGAGCCCGCTACAGAGAAGGCCCCGTTTATTCCCCACGCCCAGGGTATAAATCCCTTGCCTTTTCTTATTGCAAGATACCGTATCCCCATGGGAAAAGGCATGCCCATAAAAAATCCGAGAAGGGCTAACAGAACTATTGAACACGCAACTCGCTGTGGAAATTCCCAACCGAGAGTTTCAGCCATAATATGTTTTAGGAGTATGGAATAGACTATAATAATGACCGCTAATAAGAGGATAACGCCGCCCCTCCACCCTTTATCTATGGAGATTTTTTGACTCGTCAGGCTTCCCATGCCCGATGAAAGGAGGATTGCGGCTATAACAATCGTTACGGCGTATATGGGGTTGTCCAGATAAAGCATAAATCTCTGAATAATGGCTATTTCAAGAAACATAAATCCGAGTCCAATACTGGAAAAGTAAATAAGCACCTGCAATGAATAGTCCCCTTGTTTTTTCTTTTTTAAAAATAGGGGCAACAATATGAGCAAAACGCTTATAACTACTGCCTGTACAAATATAATAGGAATGAGATAACCCTCTTCCATAAAATACTGCCACTTGCTTCCTGCCAGTCTATAGGTCTCCCGGAGATTTCTCATCTTGAGAAAGTGATGAAAGAACGGCTTCTCATCAGTAGGAGGAGAAATATCAAAGATATACTCTTGTATAGCCTTCTCCCGCTCAAAAGGGTCCATAATTCTTGATACAACCTTGAAGTAATCGTTGGTTGGGAGTTTATTAAAAATATTTGACTCATCCGATTTTATCCCCGGGTAATAGACCAGATCAAAGCCCCTCTCCCGCGCAAATCTCTTTATGCCGTTTATATCCAATGCGCTCAATTCATCTCTTTTTAAGAGGATGGTAACAGTATTCCAACTCCTGATTGCAGCCATGTGTCTCGCCGCGTCTTTTATCCCTATCTCTTCCATCGCAGAAGTAATTGTTGAAAGCAGTCTGAGTTCCATCCGCGCAGGCGGCAGGAAATAAAGCGTCATGGATAAGCAGCCGCCTTCTTTCAGATGCCGATAATAGTCAATAAACGCCTCTCTGGTAAGTCTAAAATCTTCTACAAGGCCGTATGAGCCGCTTTCCCACGGCAGTATGCTGGTCAGGTTTATATCTATGATATCGTAGCGGCCTTTTGTTTTGAGCCATGCCCTGCCAAGACCGCTATAGACGTTCTCTTTGTATATGCCGCCGGAAAAATCCGAGAATGACTTGTTTATCGCTTTGATTATTGTCGAATTACTTTCAATCTTATCTATATGCTTTGAAGAGTAGTAGATGGCTGTCAGGACCGGCAGTCCGCCTTTTGGCTCCAGGATAAGGATATTTTGATTGCTGCCGATGATATAAGGGAGAGAGGATGGAAGGTAATCAATAAATTTTATTGTCTGCAGGCTGCCGTTAAATCTTGTTACTGCATTTAAGTCGCCGCCGTCAACTGCCACTCCAATCTGCAGCGGGAGCTCATCCGTATACTTAAGACTCAACCCCGGCGCGTATCTTATTGCAGGGCTTTTTATTATATCTATCCTTGATGACACCCCTCTGAAGGTATTTATCTGTTCGGCGCCCGGATATTGCAAGGCAGCCACAAGGCTTTTATAGGGAGATATTTTTATGTCGAAGAGAGACGGCAGATAGGTGTATGAGATAATGATAAGGGCTGCGGCAATGAACGGGGCTGCCCTTGTTAATCTCCCCGTTTTTTCGCCGCGGCTTAATAAAAATACGGCTATCAGAGGTATGGCAGAAATAAACATCATAGAGCCCTTTTCATCAAAGACGTTTAAGATAAAAAGTATAGATAGCGAGCCGATAGCGGCGCCCAGCAGGTCAAAAAAGTATATCCGGCCCGCCTTTTCTGAGAGATGTTCTATGGCGCTTAGTATGATGAGACCAGAGAAAAAGAATGGGATGCCGAGGAAAAGATAGTAAACCGCCACATAAAGAATCTGTTTCCTATCCCAGGAGAGTTTTATAGGGTCGAATGAAATGTGATTTGACACTAAGTATGCAATAATGATAGCGCATGCAAGAAACAGGGCGTATCGTCCGATTCTTTCAGGCCGCTTTGCCTCAGGATAGAGAGAGGCAAAAGTCCCGCTTGCGGCAATCCCGAGCATGGCAATGCTTACCACCATAAAGGCAAAGTGATACCAAAGGGCGATAGAGAAGATTCGCGTCAGGGCTACCTCATAGGCCAGGGTTGCCATTGAGACAGAAGAGATGCAGAGATAGAGGGTGCGCCTATTAGCCATACAAAATAAAGGGTTCTTTCGAAGGGTTCTTTCGTCTTTTAGTTGAAAAGCAGCCTAAAAGCGGCATGTGGATTTTTCAGCCAAAACAAGGTTTTTCCGCGCATCTTTGAGACCCCAGCGCCTTCGTATTTTGCCTAGGACAGGCAGGTTTCCAGAGCCTTTGGTCAGGCAAGTGCAGCGGGGTCTGATTTTTACTGATTTTATTTTGCCCTGCCGTTCTATCGGCAATATACAAATAGTGTTTTGGCTGAAAAATCCACATGCCGCTTTCTAATAGAGCTTTTTAAATAAAATCAACTTTTTTTACGAAAGAACCAAATAAAGTGAGGAGATAGAAACCGCTTCCTGCCGGCTGCTCACAGTTTGCAGATAGTATACCATAAGTTTCTCATGAATAATTGCGTAGACCTGAAGCAGCTCTTTGTGGTATATAGCGAATGTGATAAAGATTATAGCAAGCATACTCTTATATTGTCTTTTCAATGCACTACCCTCCTATGCCGAAGAAGCTTCTCAAGGACAAAGAAAAGAGATAGAGATTAGCCCTAAAAAAATAAAGCAAGGGGCAAAAAGGGCTGTAGAAAAGACAGAAAAAGGCTTGAAGAAGGCTGCTGAAAAGACGGGAGAGGCCTTGGAAAAGGCGGGCAAGAAGATAAAGAAGCATGTATCCATTGAAAAGGACGAATAGATGCATGGATAATACAAGGCGGCCATATCTCCGCATCGGAGAGCATGTAAACCATGAGGGGCATCCGGAATGGGGTATGGGGGCAGTTATTGAGACAGTGGATTCAGGTATTCCAGGAGGGATTTCTATGGTGAAAATCGAATTTGCCTGCGCCGGGCAAAAATCATTTTTTAATGACCTATCTCTTCCGCAGTGTTGTTATCATGCTGGAGTGAAGAGGGTTAAATACTAAAGATGAAAAGATTTTTTGTTGAACAGATTGACGATAATAAAAAGATGGTTTTGATAACCGGCAAGGAACTTCATCATTTAAAGGACGTGCTCCGCCTTAAAAAGGGCAATGAAGTGATTGTGTTTAATGGAAAAGGTCAAGAGCTTGCGGGGATTATAGAAGCAGTCAGCAAAAACGAGGCCAGCATTATTATAAGAAAAAAACTTAATACCTCAAGCGAAAGCAGGTTTGAGATAATCCTATGCCAGGGTCTTGCAAAGGCTGAAAAGATGGATATGATAATCCAAAAGGCAATAGAACTCGGCGTGTCAAGGGTTGTGCCATTTATTGCTGAAAGGGTTGTGCCAAATGTGGATAACGAAAAAATTATAAAGAAGACTCGGAGATGGAAGCGTATAGCTCTTGAGGCTGCAAAGCAATGCAGAAGAAGCGTTATTCCAGAGATAGAAGAACCAATCTCTTTCACAAAGGTTTTAAGCAGATGCTCTGCAGATGATGAAAGATATTTAAAAATTATTTCATGGGAAGGTGAAAATAAAAATACTCTCAAAGATGTTTTAAGGGCAGATAAATATTCAGGCTCTGTTGTTTTAATAGGCCCTGAAGGCGGATTTTCAGAGGCCGAAGTTGATGAGGCAAAAAGGTCAGGTTTTGCACCTGTAATGCTTGGGCCAAGGATATTAAGGACAGAGACAGCAAGTATAAGCATCTTAGCCATTATTCAGTATGAGCTTGGGGACATGGGCGGATGAGAAAAATCTGTCGCAGCAAAATCAATATGTCAGGTTCACAGCAGAATAAAAATGTCAGAATCTGCCCCTCTGAAAACGGGATGCTGAAACGAGTTCAACATGACAATTTTATGCAATTTACGAGTTGTGAGCAGCGCCGTCTACGCACTCTTGGCGGAAAATTATCCTATTCCGGTTGAAGAAAGGATGAGAAATTGCATTTCATGAGATGGGCTATAAATCATCAAAAAAACAGCTGGCAAAGGGAAATTTGGCTGGCAAGATTAAATGTTCCACGTGGAACATTGTTGCACGATAAAAGTCTAATAACCTAATAAATATATGCGGAAACTTTTAGAACATCGTCTTCTTAAAGCTCAAGATAGTGGTTGTAATATCTGAAAAGGGAAGTTTTATTTCTTTTGCTTGGATAGATTCTATATTTTTTATTGTTGGCAATCTTTTTAATTCCTCTACCCCTTTGGGGCCTTTTACCGCCAAAACCATACCCCCATTCTTTGCATACGGCATGGCTATCTCTAAAAATCTGCCAAGCTCTGCAAATGCCCTTGAGGCAACAACATCAAAACTGGATCCAAACTTTTTTATAACAGCAGTATCTTCCGCCCTCCCTTGAACAGCCTCAATATCTCTCAGTCCAAGCATCCTTATAATATGCCGCATGAATACCGCCTTTTTATTAACAGAATCCATGAGCATTATCTTTAAGTCTGGAAGGACAAGTTTTAGAGGAATGCCGGGGAATCCTGCGCCAGAACCTATATCAAGAAGGGTCTCTTTACCGGCAAAAAATGGCGCCAAGATTAATGAATCAAGGAAATGCCTTATTATTATGTCTCTACCCTCTGTAATGGATGTTAGGTTTATCTTTTTGTTCCATTCTTTTAATTCCGCAAGATAAATCAAAAACAGGGATGTTTCTTTATCTCCAATGGCAACTCCAAGCTCTGCCGCACCTGTTTTTAAAATATGTTTGAGTTGTTCTGTTGTCATGGCTAACGGCTGGAAAAAGACACGCAATTGTGGTTCTTTCTTATGGTTCGGCAAGCGTTCGACTGAGCTCACGCCGAAGGCTCACCATGACAATGTCACCCTGAGCTTGCCGAAGGGTGGCCCATCTTTTTTAAATGTATCAAAAGCATAGACAAGGCGGCAGGCGTAACACCTGATACCCTTGCAGCTTGGCCGATAGATTCAGGTTTTATTGAAACGAGTTTCTCTCTAATCTCATTGGAAAGACCGTTTACTTCCTCAAAAGATAGGTTTTGTGGAATTTTAATCTCTTCCATTTTTTTAAATCTCTTCACCTGTTCAAGCTGCTGTTTTATATAGCCTTCATACTTAATCATTATCTCTGCCTGCTCAATTACTTTTGGTTCGGGCAGACCTTTCCATCGCATAAGCTCATATATTGTTGATAAGTAAACAGATGGCCTTCTGATGAGTTCTTTAAGTGAAGTAGATTTCTTTATAACATCTGAACCGAGGGTCTTGAGCAGATCGTTTGTATCTTCAGCCGGCGCAATCTTTGTATTTTCTAACTTTTTAAGTTCATCTTCAATTGCGCCCTTTTTGACTTTAAAAACCCCATAATCTGCATCGCTTATCAATCCCGCCTCGTAACCTTTCTCTCTCAACCTTAAATCCGCATTATCTTCCCTTAAAAGAAGTCTGTATTCCGCCCGAGATGTGAACATCCGGTAAGGCTCCTTCGTTCCTTTTGTAACAAGGTCATCAATCATTACGGCTATATAGGCCTCTGACCTGTCTATTATAAGAGGTGTCTTGCCTTTTATCTTCAAGCCGGCATTTATTCCTGCAATAAGCCCCTGAGCTGCCGCCTCTTCATAGCCTGATGTGCCGTTTATCTGGCCTGCGAGATATAGACCTTGAATTGCCTTTGTCTCAAGGGTTGGTTTTAGCTGGGTTGGTTCAACATAATCGTATTCAATCGCATATCCAGGCCTTAAAATCTCAACCTCTTCCAGCCCCTCAATAGTCCTTAAAAACTTTAGCTGCACATCAATAGGAAGACTGGTGGAAAGGCCGTTCGGATAAACCTCCTGAGTAGTATACCCTTCGGGCTCAAGGAATATCTGATGCCTCTCCCTATCAGAAAATCTGATAACCTTATCCTCAATGGACGGGCAGTATCTCGGCCCGATTCCCTGAATTATTCCGCTGTAGAGCGGAGAACGGTCAAGATTTCCTTTTATAATGGCATGGGTTTCAGAATTCGTATAGGTAATATAGCAGGGAACTTGCTTGTTTTTAATCTCCTTTGTGGAAAAAGAAAACGGTGGAGGGGGAATATCTCCGTGATGAACATCCAACTTTGAAAAGTCTATGGTCTTTGCAGCCAATCTTGGGCATGTGCCTGTTTTGAGCCGTCCCATCTTGAAACCCAATTCTTTCAGTGAAAGGGATAAATTGATAGAGGGCATATCGCCTGCCCTTCCCCCTGGAAAGTTGGTAAGCCCAATATGAATTAAGCCCCTTAAAAAGGTTCCTGTTGTTACAATAATTGCCTTACTGTTAAAAAATTCACCGACATTTGTTTCAATGCCTGAGACAGTTCTATCCGTTACCAGAATCCTTTCAATCAATGCCTGTCTTATATGAAGATTCTCCTGGGCCTCAAGGACAGATTTCATCCTGAGACGATACAATTGCCTGTCTGCCTGCGCCCTCGTTGCCCTTACAGCCGGACCTTTGCTCATATTTAGTATTCTGAATTGAATGCCGGCAGCATCAATATTCTTTGCCATCTCGCCGCCGAGGGCGTCAACCTCTTTTACAAGATGGCCCTTTGCGATTCCCCCTATTGCCGGATTACAGGACATGAGGCCGATGGTATCAAGGTTCATGGTGAGAACAAGGGTAGATAGTCCCATTCTCGCGCATGCCAAAGCTGCCTCACAGCCGGCATGACCGGCGCCTATAACGATAATGTCGTATTGAGTTCCTTCTGCCATATTAAAAACCAGTTGAGAGTCATACGATTTGAATTACAGGAAGCGCCAGATATTTTTCCCTCAACTCAACACTCAAAACTCTATACTAATTTGTTCCACGTGGAACATTACTACAGCCTACAAGTCTTTAAACCTGCAGGTTTGCAGCCTGTTTTTAAATAATAACAAAGGTTTTATTGAAACGCAATTTTTGATTGAGCAGTTGGGTTAAAATACCTTGACAGCATAGGCAATACAGGTTATATGAATTATCATCATGGCAGGGCAAAAAAAATCCGTTGAAATAGAATGTCCAAGATGCAAGATAAGATTCCGCCTCTGGGTTCCTCTGTATATTTTTTCTCAATGGAAGGATGGAAAAGAGATAGGATGCGTCAAATGCAGGGCAAACATCAAACTTAAGAAAGAGAATGACAGCTTCCGCGTTTCCGCTGAACAGCCTCTTAAAGAAACAATATTAGAAGCGAAGCCGGAGAGAGCTGCGTCGGAAGTCTTGGGAACAGGCGCAACCATACTTGTTGTTGATGACGATGCCGTTATCAGAAAAATGGCGGAAAATGTTCTTATAAAAAATAAGTTTACGCCTTTAACCGCAAGGAGCGGGCCAGAGGCGTTAAATATTTTAGAAAAGAAACAGGCGGCGGCTATAGTTGTTGACCTGCATCTTAAAAATTCAAAAGACCCTCAATCTGATATGGATGGAGAGAAATTTTTACAAAGAGTTGTGGATTCAGGGAGAAAGATACCTGCCGTAGTGACTACGGGCAAATATCTTATAGATGATACCATCCTTGAACCTAAATGGTATAATCTTCATGTTATGGCCTTTATTCAAAAGGGCAGTCCATTCTGGACAGATGAGCTTATAACAAAGATAAAGGAGATACTTAAAAAAGATTAGGAAGCAGGCTGTTGAAAAACTTTCACTAACCCCCACTGTTTGGAGAGATTTAAGATGACCATATTAGTTATTGGAAGCGGCGGCCGTGAACACGCCCTTGTATGGAAGATTGCCAAAAGCCGCAGGATAAAAAAAATCTTTTGCGCGCCTGGCAATCCTGGGATTGCGCAGCTCGCAGAGTGTGTCTCTATAAAAACTGAAGATATAAACAGCCTGAGAGAATTTGCCATCAAGGAAAAGATAGGCCTCGCAGTTGTTGGCCCGGAACTGCCGTTGACATCAGGCATAGTTGACAGTTTTGAAGAAAAGGGGCTTAAGATTTTCGGCCCTTCAAAAAAGGCTTCGGAGATTGAAGGGAGCAAGGTTTTTGCGAAGGATTTGATGCAGACATATGGAATACCCACCGCAAACTATAAGGTCTTTAAAAATCCAAAAGATGCAAAGGATTATATAAAAGGACATAGCCTTCCGCTTGTGATTAAGGCAGACGGTCTTGCGGCAGGCAAGGGGGTTATAATATGCAAAACAAGGGAAGATGCCATTGATGCAATAAAACTTATTATGGAGAAAAAGGCCTTTGGCGAGGCTGGAGACAGGGTAATAGTTGAAGAGTTTTTGAAAGGTGAAGAGGTGTCTTTTTTTGCCATAACTGATGGAAAAACAGTTCTTTCGCTGCCTCCGTGTCAGGACCACAAGGCAATCTTTGACGGAGATAAAGGCCCCAACACAGGCGGCATGGGCGCATATTCTCCGACGCCTATAATAACCGCGAAACTAAAGCAAGAGATAATGAGCAGGATAATGATTCCGACTGTAAAGGCTATGGAAAAAGAGGGCAGACCTTATAAGGGTGTGCTTTATGCAGGACTTATGATTACAAAAGACGGGCCAAGGGTTTTAGAATATAACTGCAGGTTTGGGGACCCAGAGACGCAACCAATAATGATGCGGCTTAAAAATGACATAGTAGATGTTCTTTCAGCGGCAGTGGAGGAAAGGTTGAATAAGATTAAACTGAATTGCGACAACAAACTTGCTTTATGCGTTGTCATGGCTTCCAAGGGTTATCCAGGAGATTATGAAAAGGGTAAAGAGATCAAGGGGATTGAAGAAGCCTCCAACCTCAAGGATGTTGTTGTATTTCATGCCGGCACTACTCTCAATGGGGATAAGCTTGTAACAGCAGGCGGCAGGGTGCTTGGTGTAACTGCTATGGGTGTTGGAATAAAAAGGGCTATAAATAAGGCATACGAGGCTGTATCAAGGATTAAGTGGGAAGGGGTGCATTACCGTAAAGACATTGGGGAGAAGGCGATAAAGTAAACGGAGGCTTTATGTTAAAACCGGTTGTCGGCATTTTAATGGGGAGCGAGTCCGACCTTCCTGTCATGAAAGAGGCTGCAAAGGTATTAAAGGAATTTGGCATACCGTATGAAATAACTATTTCCTCTGCGCACCGTTCGCCGAAAAGGACATCTGATTATGCAAGAAGCGCAGCAGGCAAGGGAATTAAGGTAATTATTGCCGGAGCAGGTTCTGCGGCGCACCTCGCAGGTTTTATCGCTGCAGAGACGACCCTCCCTGTTATCGGCGTGCCGATTGATTCATCTTCATTAAAAGGCATGGATGCGCTTATCTCAACAGTCCAGATGCCGGCCGGCGTGCCGGTTGCGGCAATGGCAATAGGCAAGGCAGGGGCAAAGAATGCCGGTATATTTGCAGCGCAGATAATTGCTTTAACAGATAAAAAACTTCAGGTAAAACTTAAGGCGTATAAGGAAAAGCAAGCTAAGGATGTAGAGGAAAAAGCTAAGAAAATTAGCTTATGACAACCCTTCTTAAGGCAGAGACGCTTTCGGGTTCAGACTGGAAGCGAGTTCGTGATATTTTTAAAAAAGGCGGAATTATTGCCTATCCAACAGAAACCTTTTACGGTCTTGGCGTGGATCCATTCAATGAGTCTGCGGTAAAAAAACTTTTTCAACTAAAAGGCCGCGGCTTTGACAAGCCCATATCAATGTTGGCTAAAGATAAAAATATGCTGCTTCCCGTTGTTGAAGAAATTCCTCCGGCAGCAGAAAAATTGATTAAAAAATTCTGGCCGGGGCCGCTGACGATTATATTTAAAGCAAAAAAAACAGTCCCCTCCATCATTACAGGAAGCACCGGCAAAATAGCCGTTAGAATATCCAGCAATCCCATTGCTCAAAAGCTCCTTGAAAACATAAACTCCCCTATTACAACGACCAGCGCAAACCCATCCGGCAAAAAGAGCCCTGTAACAGCAAAAGAGGTTATGGATTATTTTAAAGATAAAATAGACCTGATCCTTGACGGAGGCGCATTATCCGGCAAGCTCGGTTCAACGATTGTGGATGTGACAGAGGGAGATTTGAAGATAATAAGGGAAGGAGAGATAGCTGCAAAAACTGTGATTGACAGTCTTAAGAAAGTATAATCATTTTATGAAGGAACAAATGAAATATAGATTTAGCCTTATACTTTTCATACTGCTGGTTTTAATAAACAGTTCTACTGCCCATTCATTTTTTGTTGATTTTGTTGAAGCACAGGCATCAAAGAACAGCGTATTAAAGACAATAGTTATAGATCCCGGCCACGGTGGAGAAGATAGCGGGGCAATAGGACCATCTGGGATAAAAGAAAAAGATATAACACTTGAAATTGCAAAAAAGCTGGAAAAACTCATTTTGCAAAAAATGGATGTTAAGGTAATACTTACCAGAACAGATGATACATTTATTCCCCTGGATGAAAGGACTAACATTGCCAATAAAAATGAGGCGGATCTTTTTATCAGCATCCATGCCAATGCATCGTATAGAAAGGGCGCAGATGGAGTTGAAACATATTTTCTAAGCTTTGAGGCCTCTGATGAGGATGCGAAAAGGACTGCTGCCTTTGAAAATTCAGTTGCATCTATGGGGAGAAAAACAGAAACAAACAATACCGATGACTTGAAAACTATCTTAATGGATATGGCTCAGACTTCAGTTTTAAATGAAAGCAGTCAACTGGCAGAGGTAATACAGGAAAATCTTTGCAAGGTATTGAAGGGAGAAAATCGTGGTGTAAAACAGGCGCCCTTTATTGTGCTCGCAGGGGCTGCGATGCCGGCAGCGCTTGTAGAAATTGGTTTTATATCCAATGCGCAGGAAGAAAAACGGCTTGCATCAAAAGAAATGCAGG
>JACPZB010000083.1 GCA_016195725.1 Deltaproteobacteria bacterium
TAGGCAAGGGTTGTTTTGCCGAGCCCCGGCGGGCCGTAGAAAAGCACGTGGTCAAGCGCCTCGCTCCTGCCCTTTGCGGCGTCAATAAAGACCTTAAGATTTTCCTTGGTTGCAGCCTGACCAATATAATCTTTTAAGAATTTTGGCCTTAAGGTTGCGTCAAATACCTTTTCATCTTCTAATACAACTGGTGTAATTTCTCTGTCCATATAATTATAGGGTCAAGGGCCAGGCAGCAAGGGGCAAGTATTTAGTCTTTTCTTTGACCCATGCCCCTTGCCTCTTGACCCTGTCTTTATCCCTTTGCCAGAACTTTTAAACTTTCTTTCAGCAAAACTTCAAAGGTAGCATTTGTGTTATTCTGTTTGACCTTTTCTATAGCCTTCTCTGCCAGATTACCTTTATACCCAAGATTTACCAGAGCGGAAAAGAGGTCGCTGGATATGCTGTCGGCCTTACACATCTCTTGCCCCTTGCCCCTTGCCCCTTGCCCCGTTGCAATGGCTGCCATCTTATCCTTAAGCTCAACAACCAATCTTTCCGCTGTCTTTCCGCCTATACCAGGAATGGCCTTGAGTCTTGCTATATCTGCGGATGACACGGCTGAAACAAGGTCATCAGCCGGTATGCCTGAAAGGATGTTTCTTGCAAGTCTCGGCCCTACCCCCGAAACGGCTATGAGCAGTTGAAATATCTCTTTTTCCCTCTGCGTAAAAAAACCATACAACTGCATGGCATCTTCCCTGATGTGGGTATAGGTATTGAGGCTGACATATTCTTCCGTTTCCGGCAGTTTATAATAAGTGGAAAGCGGGATATGAACCTCGTAGCCGACGCCTCCCACATCAACTATGACGGATTCCGGCGATTTGTGGATTATTTTACCTTTTACATGGGCTATCATATTATAAAAATAGTAGGCAGTAGATAGTAGAAAGTAGACAGGGGAAAAGGCAGTAGAGAGTAGAAGGTAGAGAGTAGACAGGGAAAAACAAAATATAAGTCTTTCCTATCTACCATCTACTTTCTACCCTCTACCATCTACTGTCTACCCTCTACTTTTAAAAAGTCTACTATCTACTGTTTGCTACCTACTCTCTGGTGGTGTATATGGCATATCGCCGCTGCCAGGGCATCGGAGGCGTCCGGTTTGGGAACAGCGTCTAATTTTAAGAGGGCCTTCACCATCTTCTGCACCTGATCCTTTGTAGCATTGCCGTAGCCGACAACCGCTTGCTTAATCTTCATCGGGCTATATTCAAACACAGGCAGATTATGCTGGCTGGCGCATAAGATTGCCACGCCGCGCGCATGGCCGAGCATGATGGCGCTCCGCGCATTTTTAGCGTAAAAAATCTCTTCAATTACAACACCGTCCGGTTTAAATTCACTAACGACTTTTTGAATACTGTCAAAGATTGAATGCAGTCTCAAGGCAAGAGGATTTTTTGAGCCTGTCACAATGCTGCCGTCAGAGACATGAAATAATTTGCCCTTGTCGCCGTCAACTATGCCGTAGCCGGTAATATGAGAACCAGGATCAATACCGAGAATCCTCAAAAGACCTCCCTCAAATTAGTAGACAGTAGACTTTTTAAAAGTAGAGGGTAGACAGTAGATAGTAGATAGGAAAGACTTGGATTTTGTTTTCCCCTGTCTACTTTCTACTCTCCTACTGTCTACTGTATTTATGCTACTTTCTCCATCTCTTCCTGCGGTATATCAAAGTTTGCGTAAACATTCTGAACATCGTCCAATTCTTCCAGTTCTTCCAAAAGTCTCAGGACATGCTGAGCATCCCTGCCTTCTACCCTTATGGTGTTTTTTGGTATCATGCTTATTTCAGCGAACGTATATTTGAGACCCTTTGCGTCAAATATTTCTTTCACCTTATGAAAATCATTTGCCGCGCTATAAACCTCAAACACCCTATCCTCACTATTTGTTATCACATCCTCTGCGCCGGCCTCTATGGCAATCTCCATAAGTTTATCCTCGCTCACGGAATCCATATCAAATGTAAACAGACCCTTTTTTTCAAACATCCACGCAACTGAACCGCTCTCTCCGAGTCTCCCTCCACCCTTGGTAAATATGTGTCTCACATCACTGGCTGTTCTGTTTTTATTATCGGTTGTAACTGAAACAAGAACAGCTATGCCTCCGGGGCCATAACCTTCATACACATGCTCTTCATAATGAATCCCATCCATCTCACCGGCGCCTTTTTTTACTGCCCTTTCTATGTTGTCTGAGGGCACATTGCTGGCCTTTGCCTTATCTATGGCTGTTCTAAGCCGTGGATTTCCGTCAGGGTCGCCGCCGCCCATCTTTGCCGCAACAATCACCTCTTTGATGAGCTTTGTAAAAACCTTTCCTTTCTTGGCGTCGCTTTTTGCCTTCTTATGTTTGATATTTGCCCATCTTGAATGACCTGACATGTTTCAAAAACCTCCGCTCATTATTCAGAGTTTCTATAAATTAGCATAAAATAAAACCTGTTGCAAAGATATTGTAAACCACCGCACCTTTATCCCCGCACCCAGAATGCTACGGCCGTAAGGCCGTAGATAAATGGCTAAAATAAATTCACGGAGCGAGAAACAACCAATGCCACACCCGTAAGGGTGTGGGGTTTATTTAAATTTCCGCTTGATAAGCTGTTTTATATTTGTTAGTATAAGACGCTGACCAATCTGTTTTAATGCCGTGTTGTAAGAACCTATTGAAGAAGGGTTTACGTTATTTATATTTTCATGCAACTTATATTAATCGCAAGCATTCAAATTACTCATAAATATAAAAAAACTTAAAGGGGTAGAGCATGGTTTTTAATTATATGTTTGGTTTATTCTCCAATGACCTTGCCATTGATCTTGGCACTGCAAATACGGTTATCTATGTAAAGGGCAAAGGGATTGTATCCAATGAACCTTCTGTTGTTGCTGTAAAAAGGGATGGTAGGGGGAGAAAGGTTCTGGCAGTAGGCAAAGAGGCAAAGTTAATGCTCGGCAAAACACCAGGCAATATTACAGCCATACGCCCCATGAAAGACGGAGTTATAGCTGATTTTGAGGTTACAGAAGAGATGCTAAAACATTTCATAAGAAATGTTCATAAAAGGAGATTTGGAATAAGGCCCAGAATAATAATATGCATACCTTCCGGTATAACACAGGTAGAACAGAGGGCTGTCAGGGAATCTGCGCTATCAGCAGGCGCAAATGAGGTATATCTCGTGGAAGAACCTATGGCGGCAGCCATTGGCGCTGGCCTGCCGATAACAGAGCCATCAGGAAATATGATAGTAGATATCGGCGGAGGAACTGCAGAAGTTGCAGTCATATCCCTGGCAGGGATCGTGCAGGCCATGTCAGTAAGAGTAGGCGGAGATAAGATGGATGAGGCAATAGTTCAATATATAAAAAGAAAACACAATCTCTTTATCGGGACAGAGTCAGCTGAGGCTATAAAAATAAACCTTGGACTGCCCCTCCCTGGCGAGGAAAAAAGAAAAACGGAGATAAAAGGCAGAAACCTTGTGACAGGAATACCCACAACTATGGAGATAGACAGCGAAGAGGTGCGGGAAGCGCTTACAGAACCACTGTCTGCTATAATCGATGCGGTAAAATCTGTATTGGAACGAACACCGCCTGGCCTTGCAGCAGACCTTGTTGATAAAGGGATTGTAATGGCAGGCGGAGGGGCTCTTTTAAGAAATCTTGATATACTCCTCAGAGAAGAGATAAGGCTTCCAGTTACTATAGCTGATGATCCACTGACATGCGTGGTTCGAGGCGCCGGAAAAATCCTTGATGAAATAAAACTTTTAAGAGAAGTAACTCTGCAATGAAACAAGGTTAAGGTCAAGGAATTCCTTTTCTTTATTCTTGGCCTTAATCTCAACCTTAATCTTATCAATCATTAACCTTGGCTTATGGTAAGTTTCTTAAAAAAACACCGAGTAATTATAACATCAGCCGCCCTGTGTCTTTTCTCACTGCACATAGCATCTACCAATGTTAAAGGTATAGGCGGGACTATAATTACGGGAAGGCTTATTGCAGCTGTAACCTCGCCTGTCCAATACGGAATTACCTACACTGTTGAAACAATCAAGACAGCATGGACATCATATATATATCTCATCAATGTCAGCAGGGAAAATGATGTATTAAAAAATGATATCGCTAAACTTAAGGAAGAAAACAATCAATTAAAAGAAGCTGCCATTTTAAACAATAGGCTTCAGGAACTGCTGGCCTTCAAGGAAAGTATGGCCCCCATAGCAGTCGCAGCAAATGTAATTGGCATTGAGAATACCGGCTGGCTAAGAATTGCAATGATAGATAAAGGCTTTTCTGACGGGATCAAACGCGATATGGCTGTTGTTACACCGCTCGGCATCGTAGGCCGCATAATAGATGTGCAACCCACAAGTTCAAAGGTGCTCCTCGTCACAGATCCTCGATGCAATATTGATGTGATAGTACAGAGGAACAGAATCAAAGGGATAACCGAGGGAACTGGCACAAACAGACTTGCCTTAAAGTATGTAAATCATGAAGATGATATACAGGTGGGGGATATCTTAATATCATCCGGACTCGGCGGCATCTTTCCAAAAGGCATGGTTGTAGGAGAAGTATTCCGTGTTGAAAAAGGGGATGATAATTTCTTTATGGATATAGAACTCAAACCGGGAGCTGATCTTCATAAACTGGAAGAAGTCCTTATTATAACAGAAAGCTTAAGCCCCCTATTCCCTTTGCTTTAGTGGGATTGGTGGGATACAATGAACGGAATGCACGCTTATTAAACCCACACAATAAAAAAGCCACACCAGTAAACCCTCACACCTATGCATAGGTGTGGAGGTTAAAAGTGCGCTGGTTTATAGTTATGTTCAATGAAATAAAAAGAGGCCTAATGGGGTGAAAAATTTTCTCATTTATCTTGCTGTTGCCCTGCTGTTTTTAGTAATAGAAAGCACTCTCTTTCGCATTCTCCTCCCTTCTCTTTTGATACCAGATGTCATTCTTATAATGACTATTTATCTTGGTTTCCATAACGCATCCATTGAAGGGGTATTGACAACTTTCATTTTAGGCTATATAGCAGATGTATTCTCTGGCGGCATAATAGGCCTTTCCTCATTTACTCTCATACTCATATTCCTTATCACGACTGGACTTTCAAAGACAATAACTTTGAATAGCATGCTTGTAAAGATTGCTGGAACAATCTTTCTCAGTATAGTAAAGGGAATATTCACATACATCGCTTTAATATTTTTAAATCAGGCGATTCCATTTTATATTATTTTTCCTATAGCTATTTCTACAGGCATATCAAGCTCCTTTATATTTATCCTGCTGAGCAAAATAGAATCCTATTTTGCTTCCTATAAAGGAGAAGATAGAATAACAAATAGATACTGAAATCTGTAAATTCCCATGCCATTTTGGTGTGGGGGTAAAGGACGCGGCCGGTTTACTCCAAAGTAGTCTTGTAATCTTTCTGGGCAGTGAATCGAATGTCCTCATTCACGGACTCATTAAGCCAATGAATGTTTATTTAGGAAAAAATGAACCAAGCGAACTCAAGGCAAGGCTTTATATGGCAACAGGTATTGCCTTGTCATTATTTTTTCTGCTTATTATAAGACTATGGTTCCTGCAGGTATTTAAAGGAAAAGAATTTAAAGAACTATCAGATAATAACAGAGTGCGATTAGTGAGAACAACAGCCCCCCGTGGTTTGCTTTTGGATAGAACAGATAAAGTAATAGTAGGAAATCGACCAGCCTTTAATTTAGCTGTAATCCCTGAAGATGTGAAAGACTGGGAAAAGATAAAAAAGATTATTCCGCATATTGTTCATATTACAGAGGACGACATTGAGGAAAGCCTTAACAAGGCACAAGGGCGTCCACCATTCCAGGCAATAAAAGTAAAGGAAGATTTGACATGGGAAGAGATTGCTATCATTGAAACATTCCGGATAGATATGCCGGGCATAGTGATAGAAATAGAGCCGAGGCGCGTATACTCATTCGGAGATATGGCATCTCATATTATTGGTTATCTTGGCGAGATAGATGACCAGCAAATAAAGAAGTTGAAAAAGGTTAATTATATGCTCGGAGATTTTATTGGCAAGTATGGAATAGAATATCAATGGGAGAGGTATCTGCGCGGAATAAACGGCGGCAGGCAAATAGAGGTAGACGCAATAGGGAGAGAAATAAAACTCCTGAAAAAGATAACCCCCACTCAGGGCTATAACATTCATCTCACTATAGATTTAGATACCCAACTCGCGGCAAATAAGGCAATGAAAGATAAGGTCGGCGCTGTAATTGCTATAGACCCTCAAAGCGGCAAGATACTCGCAGCAGTAAGCAACCCCTCCTTTGATCCAAATCTTTTTGCGGCAGGCATTGATAAGAAGCAATGGAACAACCTTATTTCTAATCCATTCCATGTCATGGAGACCAAGACTATTCAGGGCCAATATCCACCGGCATCCACCTTTAAGGTCATAACAGCGGCAGCGGCATTAGAAGAAGGGGTAATTACCCCTTCAACAAAGATATATGCAGGAGGGTCATTCTGGTTCGGCAATAAGGAGTTTAGGGACTGGAAGGCCGGAGGGCACGGTATCATTGATGTACACAGGGCAATTGTAGAATCTTCAGACACCTTCTTTTATCAAGTAGGTTTAAAAGTAGGAATAGACCGCCTTGCGTATTATGCAAAGGGTTTCGGGCTTGGCAGAAAAACAGGCATACAATTGACCAATGAAAAACCTGGTCTTGTGCCATCCAGCAGCTGGAAAAAGGAGACACAAGGCGCACCCTGGTATGAAGGCGAGACAATATCAGTTGCAGTAGGACAAGGCTATCTTATCGCCACACCTCTTCAGATGTTAAACGCATATGCGGCAATTGCAAATAGCGGCAGGTTGTACCTGCCCCAGATCGTAAACAGAGTAGAAACACCCCAAGGTCAGGTCATTTGGAGATTTATGCCTCAGGAAATAGGAAGAATTCCTATATCACCTGCAACTATAAAAATAGTGAAAGATGCTTTAAAAGGTGTGGTAAATGAAGACGGCGGCACGGGATGGCCGGCAAGGGTGCCAGGAATAGAGGTGGCAGGCAAAACAGGAACAGCCCAGGTAATGAAACTTAAGGAAAACACTTCAAGAAAGAAGCCGAAAGATACGCCGTATGAACAAAGAGACCATGCATGGTTTATTGGTTTTGCGCCAGCAGAAAATCCGGAAATAGCTGTAGCAGTCCTTGTAGAGCATGGCGGCTTTGGCGCAGAGGCAGCTGCGCCTGTTGCCCGCGAAGTTATTAAGGCGTATCTCAAACCTAAATTGCAGACTAATATGCTAAAAACATATGGAATAAAAACAATAGATAATGCCATAACAGAGGAGCCAGATACCAATGATTGACAGAAGGCTATTGCTTCACTTCGATTGGGTTGTCTTTCTTGTAACAATATTTCTGTGCATTATCGGCATCTTGAATATCTACAGCGCCACCTTCATGGACAGCGGTAATAAACTGTACGAAAAACAGCTCATTTGGTTTTTAATCGGCCTGACTTTCATGATATTCGCCACATTCGTCAACTACATATATTTGGAAAGGCTTGCCTACCCAATTTATTCCGTAGCAATTATTTTTTTAATAGCAACCCTCTTGACAGGCCACACAACAGGGGGCGCCAAGCGATGGCTCCATATAGGCTTTGCATCATTTCAACCCTCAGAATTTGCAAAGATTGCACTCATACTTATCCTATCTAAATACTTCAGCACCGTAAGAGTTTCTCTCAAAGGTTTATCTCTAAAAGAATTGATGTTGCCATCTATTTTTGCCTTCATACCATTTATCCTTATTGCCAAACAACCTGACATGGGGACTGCTGTCATCACATTTATTATCTTTGCATCTATGGTCATCTTTGCAAAGGTAAGACTTAAATTACTTATAGTAATCATCGCAGTTACATTACCTTTAATACCCCTTGCATGGCGTTTTTTAAAAGATTACCAAAAGGCGCGACTCATGAGCTTTTTAGACCCTGCGTTAGATCCCTTAGGCACAGGCTACCATATCATGCAATCAAAGATAGCTATTGGTTCCGGGGGTATTCTTGGAAACGGCTTTACCAACGGGACACAGGGACAGCTCAGATTTCTTCCTGAACACCACACAGATTTTATATTCTCTGTACTCGCAGAGGAATGGGGATTTATAGGCTCATTTATAGTTCTTATCTTGCATTTTGTTTTAGTGCTCTGGGGATTGAATATAGCGCAAAACGCAAAAGACAGGCTTGGGGCATTTCTTGCATTCGGCATATCCCTTATGTTTTTGTGGCACATCCTCATAAATGTAGGCATGGTAACAGGCATGCTCCCTGTAGTGGGTGTTCCCCTCCCCTTTATGAGCTACGGGGGGTCTTTTCTCATTACTACCATGATCGGCGCTGGAATACTTACGAATGTCAGTATGAGGAGGTTTATATTTTAAAAAAACTTGCTGTTTTCCTTGCAACAGGATTGTATATAGGCTATTCTCCTTTCGCACCTGGAACACTCGGCACCTTCTTAGGGATAATAATATGCTTTTTCATTGCATCTGCAGATTTAATAACATATGGAGCAATTTTAACTATCGGCTCTTTAACAGCAATATGGCTGTCGTCAATAGCAAAGGACTTTTTTAATAAGAGGGACCCACAACAGATCGTGTGCGATGAGATTGTAGGCTACATGACTGCCATGTTCTTAATACCCTTTACACTGTTTCATGTAATTATTGCATTTCTCTTATTCAGATTTTTTGATATAGTAAAACCATTCCCGATTGGTGTAATAGATAAAAGAATAGATAGTGCTCTCGGAATAGTATTAGATGATATTGTGGCGGGTATATACAGTAATATTATTTTCAGGTTGGTTGCTCAATTTATTGCATCATGAAAAAATATAAAGAGGTCTCGGAAGAGGCGGTTGCGTGCCTCTTCAAGAGGTTGAAACTCACTTTATCTGTAGCTGAATCATGCAGCGGCGGTCTCCTCTGCCATAAAATAACCAATGTACCGGGAAGCTCAAAATACTTCAGAGGAGGAATCATTGCATACGATAATGAAGTAAAGAAAGAGATGTTGGGTGTATCAGAGCGAATATTGAATAAATGCGGCGCTGTTAGCAAAGAAACTGCCTCTGCAATGGCGCATAGTATAAGAAGAATAATGGCCGCTGACATTGGTCTGGCAATAACAGGCATTGCCGGCCCAACAGGCGGAACAAAGGTAAAACCTGTTGGAACAGTATTTATAGGCATATCAGCAAAAACAAAAAACACATGCCGGCATTTTGTATTTAAAGGAAACAGAAGAACTATAAAGCTATCCGCCTCAAACAAGGCGCTCAATATGTTGAGAGAATTTCTGGAATAAGCCGACCGTGTCGGCGTAAAAACGGCAATACGGTTGCCTTGATCCAAAATATGGCAGAAAATAGATTTGTAAGGGCATTTATTGCTATAGAAGTTCCAAAAGAGCTAACGAAAAGCCTAAGAGAGATGCAGGATGCCTTAAGAAATACCAATAACAAGATTGCATGGGTAAAACCGGAGAACATTCACCTTACTATAAAATTTCTCGGCAATATAGAAATAAATAAGATAAACGACATAGAAAAGATATTGAAAGACGCAGTCGGCCAAATCCATAGTTTTAACCTATCTATCAAATGGGTGGGTATCTTTCCAACAATAAATAATCCACGGGTAATATGGATTGGCATAGAAGATGATAAAAAGCTGGCCAGTCTCTATAATAATCTTGAAGAAGGGTTGGCAACGTTGGGTTTCAAGAAGGAAGAACGGCCTTTCAAACCGCATCTTACGCTGGGAAGGGTAAAATTTTTAAAAGATAAAAGTGGATTAAAGGAAAGATTGGAAAAATTTGCAGATATAAAGCTCGGCAGCTGTGTAGTAGATAGTCTTATTCTATTTAAGAGTGAATTAACCCAGGAAGGCTCAATGTATACAAAATTAAGAGAGGTGAAATTGCCATAATCAAGAATTAAAAAAAGGGAGGCATCTATGTCATCAACAGAAAAGGAGAAGGCGCTTGACCTGGCAATAAGCCAGATTGAGAAACAGTTTGGAAAAGGTTCTATCATGCGGCTTGATAAAGAAACTGCTATAGCCTCTGATATACCAGTAATATCAACTGGCTCGCCTGCTATTAATATAGCCCTTGGTATTGGCGGTGTTCCAAGAGGCAGGGTAGTAGAAATATTTGGGCCAGAATCTTCTGGGAAAACCACTCTCACGCTTCATATTATAGCCGAAGCGCAGAAAGGAGGGGGTACAGCTGCATTCATAGATGCGGAGCATGCCTTAGACTTGGAGTATGCTAAAAAACTTGGCGTAAAAGCCGCCGAGCTTCTTTTGTCGCAACCTGATACAGGTGAGCAGGCCCTTGAGATTGCAGAGACATTGATAAGGAGCGGTGCAATTGACGTATTAGTTATAGACTCTGTTGCGGCCCTTGTACCGCGGGCTGAATTAGAGGGTGAGATGGGGGACGCCCATATGGGCCTTCAAGCAAGACTGATGAGCCAGGCGCTGCGAAAGTTAACATCAACTATCAATAAATCAAAAACCTGCATGATATTTATAAATCAGCTAAGGCAAAAAATTGGCATTATGTTCGGGAACCCAGAAACTACTACCGGCGGGAATGCATTGAAATTCTACGCATCGGTAAGGATGGATATAAGGAAAATAGGCGCTATTAAGCAGGGAGAGAATATCATCGGAAATAGAACAAAGGTAAAAATTGTAAAAAATAAGCTGGCGCCGCCATTCAAGGACGCTGAGTTAGACATTCTTTATAATGAAGGCATATCCAGAGAGGGCGATTTAATTGACCTTGGGGCGCATACATCCATTATAGAAAAGAGCGGGGCATGGTTTTCCTATGAGGGCGAAAGAATCGGTCAGGGAAGAGAGGCTGCCAGACTTTATCTAAAAGAACACAATGAGATAGCTTCTAAAATAGAAGACAAAATATTGCAACACCTTGGCATTAAACAAACACAAGCCAAAAAAGAGGCGGCCTCTGCAAAAACAGAGGAAAAAATAAAACCTTCTCCTGCAGCAAAAGGCGCCACAAGATAGTCTAAAATTATAAGCTACTAGTCTATTTGTGAGCTATATCCATTGTTGGCTGTTTTGGTAATGTGCAAATCGTCGGTCTATAAAATAGAGCGCCCTTTAAATTTAAATTGCATCTTACCGGAGAAAGAAGGAGGATTAAAAAAACATGGAACTTCACGATATCTTAAATCTTGCAGTTAAGGAGAAGTCATCCGATGTACACCTAAAGGCAGGATTGCCTCCCATATTAAGAATATTCGGAAACCTCATGCCTGTAAAAAATCAAGAAAGACTTACACTTGATGAGATAGCTAAATTGGCTATGAGGCTTATGAATGACCAGCAAAAAGAGGCCTTTAAAGTAGCGCATCAGGTTGATATGGCATACAGCGTTCCGGGCCTTGGGAGATTCAGGGTAAACATATTCCAGCAGAGGGGCGCAACAGGGGTAGTCTTCAGGGTTATACCCATGCTTATCAATTCTATTGACGAACTTCACCTGCCAAAGGTTCTAGAAAAGATAGTTGGTGAGGCAAGAGGACTGACTCTTGTAACCGGGGTTACAGGAAGCGGAAAATCTACAACAATAGCCTCCATGATAGACTATATCAACAACCACTCTACCTATAATATTATAACAATAGAAGACCCGATTGAATTTCTACACAGGGATAAAAAATCTATAATAAACCAAAGAGAGCTTGGCGTTGACACAAGGAGTTTTGCAGAGGCATTAAGAGGCGCGCTCAGACAGGACCCTGATATCATAATGGTAGGAGAGATGCGGGATATGGAAACCGTTGAAATAGCGCTCACTGCCGCTGAGACAGGCCATCTGGTCTTTTCCACACTTCACACAATAGACGCCATGGAGACCATAAACCGTATAGTCGCTGTATTTCCGCCCTACCAACAAAAGCAGATCAGAATACAGCTTGCCGGTGTTATAAAAGGAATTATATCGCAGCGACTTATTCAGACAAAAGACGGCAGAGGGCGAGTCCCGGCAGTTGAAGTAATGGTATCTACTGCCAGAATACGGGAGTGCATAGAAGATAAGGAGAAGACAAAAGATATTTCAGACGCAATTGCTAAAGGCCATACAACCTATGGAATGCAGACATTTGATCAGTCAATCATGGAGCTCTTAAACAAAGGATTCATCACTTATGATGAGGCCTTGGCACAGGCAAGCAATGCAGACGACTTTGCCCTGCGGGTCAAGGGTGTAACTGCAACAAGCGATGAGGGGTGGAAAGAATTTGAAAAGACCAAAGAAACCCCTGGTAAAAAAGAAGAGCCGAAGTTGGATATAGAACGGTTTTAGGTAGCCGCACCCTTTCGGGCGCGTACTTCGTAGGCTAAGGCCTGTGCCTACCAACATTCATGATGAACCTGAAAAAAGATCTTCATGCTGCTAAAACAGTTGCCCTAAGATATCTATCCCGCGCACCGCGAAGCATCAAGGAGGTTGAATTAAAACTCAAAGAAAAGGGCATTACAGGCGATGCGCTTAAGGAGACTATAGGTTACCTTATAGATCGCAGCTATCTCAATGATGACCTGTTTGCAAAAAACTGGGTAAACTCAAAGACTAAAACGCAATTATGGGGGCAACAGAGGATAAGGGAAGGCCTCAAGCAAAAAGGCATACACGATGAAATAATCAAACGAGCCATAGATACTCTTGGTGGAGAAACAACTGAACTTGATAGGGCAGAAAGTGCCCTTAAAAAATGGCTGCGAACCAAGGCAAAATATATACAAGGCCCTCAAAAGAATAAAGCAACAACACAAAAGGCATTGAGACATCTTCAAGCCAAGGGTTTTTCAATATCCGTTATTATTGCTGCCATAAAAAAATATTACGGAGAATCTGCAACATATGAAGGCCAATGAGATAAGGGAGACTTTCTTAAAATATTTCAAAAAAAACGGCCATACTGTAGTTCCATCATCACCGCTTCTGCCAAAAGGAGACCCTACATTGCTGTTTACCAATGCAGGGATGGTTCAATTTAAAGGTGTCTTTCTTGGAGAAGAAAAAAGGGATTTTAGCAGAGCGGTATCTGTCCAAAAATGTATAAGGGCCGGCGGCAAGCATAATGATTTGGAAAATGTTGGCAGGACAGCGAGGCATCATACATTTTTTGAGATGCTGGGAAACTTCTCGTTCGGAGACTATTTTAAAAAAGAGGCAATAGCATTTGCATGGGAATTTATAACAAAGGAGATGAGGCTTGACCCAAAGAATCTCTTGGTCACTATATTTAAGGAGGATGATGAAGCTGCCGGCATCTGGGGAAAAGGTATTGGTATATCAAAAAGCCGCATTGTGCGGATGGGAGAAAAGGACAACTTCTGGGCGATGGGAGATGTTGGGCCTTGCGGTCCGTGTTCGGAGATTATCATAGACCAGGGCAAGGACATCGGATGCGGAAGGCCGGATTGCGCCCTTGGATGTGACTGCGACAGGTTTCTTGAAATATGGAACCTGGTATTCATGCAGTATAATAAGGATTTAAAAGGAAGGCTCTCCCCTCTCCCCAAACCAAGCATTGATACAGGCATGGGCCTTGAGAGACTGAGTGCAGTTATACAAGGAAAGAAGAGCAATTACGCAAGCGACCTCTTTGCTCCACTTATCACTCTTATAGAAGACCTGTCTGGCAAGAGCTATGGAGAACTTGAGATACCTGATGTCTCTATCAGGGCTATCGCAGACCACAGCCGCGCAGTTACATTTCTTATAACAGACGGCATACTGCCGAGCAATGAGGGCCGAGGTTATGTCCTGAGAAGAATTTTAAGAAGGGCGTCCAGGCACGGAAAACTTCTCGGCATAGATGAACCGTTTCTTTACAAAGTCTGCGGCAAGGTAATAGAACTTCTGGCAGGAATATACCCAGAAGTAGTAATGGCCAGGGATTCTATTGTAAAGACGACCGAAGGCGAAGAGGCGCGGTTTTTAGAAACCCTTGAAAGAGGGCTTAATATGCTTGAAGAAGAGGTGCGTATCTTAAAGCAAAGAGGCAAAAAGATAATCCCTGGCGGCATCGCATTTAAACTTTACGACACCTATGGATTTCCTTTGGATTTGACCGCTGATATAATCAAAACAGAAGGGTTTTCTGTAGATGAGCAGGGATTTAATCTGGCAATGGAGGAACAAAGACTGAAAGCACGAGAGGCATGGAAAGGTTCTGGAGAAACAAAGACTCAGGAACTTTATAACAAACTATCAAAAGATGGCATTAAGGTAAATTTCGTGGGATACCATGCAGATGTGGCATCTTCCAAGATAGTCTGCCTTATAAAATATGGCAAGATTGTTGATAATGCCGTACAGGGTGATACTGTAGAAGTTATTACAGAAGAAACCCCATTTTACGGCGAAGCAGGCGGACAGGTAGGCGATATAGGCTCTATCGTAGGGAAAGGGTTAGAACTTACTGTAGTTGATACAAAAAAACCTTTGCCAGATATTATCACCCATCACTGCACAGTAAGGGAAGGAAGGGTGCTAACAGGCGACGCTGTCGAACTTATCCCTGATTTAAATGTAAGAAGGGCAACAAGCCGACATCATACAGCCACTCATCTTTTAAACGCTTCACTCAGAAATACCCTCGGAGAACATATAAGGCAATCAGGCTCGCTGGTAGGCCCTACGCGACTCAGGTTTGATTTTACGCATTTTACTTCTATATCTGAAAAAGAACTTACTGACATAGAACATTTAATAAATGAGAAAATAATGGAGAACCTTGATCTAAGAATAGACACCCTTTCCTATAAAGATGCGATTGCCGAAGGGGCGCTGGCCTTTTTTGATGAAAAATATGGGAATACGGTAAGAGTGGTAGCTGTAGAGGGATTTAGCAAGGAGCTTTGCGGGGGTATTCATGTTAAAAAGACCGGAGATATAGGGCTTGTTAAGATTCTCAGCGATTCTTCCATTGCAGCAGGTGTCAGAAGAATAGAGGCTGTGGCAGGCATTGCGGCCCTTAAAACCATAACAGAAGAAGAAAATAAGCTGAAAGAGGCTGCATCTCTATTAAAAGTTTCTTTAAAGGAGCTTCCTGCTAAAATAAGCAAACTCATTCAACAGCAGAAGGCTCTCGAAAAAGAGATAGAATCTTTAAAGGCAAAGCTCCACGGCAGTGAAGCACTTGAAGCCCTCAAAAATATGAAGACCGTAAGCGGCATTAATGTTCTTTCTTCGCAGGTTGAAGCTATCAATCCAGATGAGCTGAGGCAAATGGCAGACATATTAAGGGCAAAAATCAATTCCGGCATTGTAGTTTTAGGAAGCAAGAGCAATGGAAAGGCCTTTATACTTGCGGCAGTAACGGAGGATTTATCAAATAAATTTAATGCCAGCAGCATTATAAAAGAACTGGCGCCTATAATAGACGGAAAAGGCGGCGGTAAAGCAGATATGGCGCAGGCAGGCGGCAACAACCCTGCTGGACTAAAAGATGCTATAGAAAAGATATATACTATAGTTGAACTTAAATCAGCGGAGTAAAAAGGAGGTATTTATGACGTTAGATAATATCCTTAAAAGGGCGGCACTTATGGGTATTGGGATTATGAGTGTAACTGAAGAAAAACTTAAAGAGTTGCTAAAGGAAGTGGAATCCCGGGGAGAGATGAGCGAAAAAGAGGGTAAGGATTTATTAAAAGATCTCCTGAACAGGGCTGAAAAAGAAAAAAAGGCAATAGGGGAAACGATAAAAAAAGGAATCAAGGATTATCTTGCAAAGGTTGACATAGCCAGCAGGGAAGAGTTTCTAAAATTGGGTAAAAGGGTTCATAACCTTGAAGAAAAGGTAAAAGAATTAACAAAGGCTATGGAGGAATAAATAGAAACACCCTACGAGTCTACGAGTTGTTAGCCTACAAGTAAAAAACTTTTAGGCTTTTAGACTTGTAGGCTATAGTATCTACTTTTGCCCTCCCACAAGATTCATATACATGTGGGCTTTTTGATCGTTTGGATTTTTACGCAGCACTTTCAGCCATTCTGCTTTTGCCTTGTCAATCTGCCCCATTGTATAATAGGTAATGCCAAGATTGATCTTCACAGGGGCATAGTCGGGATTGGCAGCCGCAGCTTCTTCTAATTCTCTTATGGCCTTGCTGTAATCATGCATATCCCTGTATACAACGCCTAATTTATTTTTTATATCCACAAAGGTTGGTCTTAATGCAATAGCCTTTTTATATTCATCAGCTGCCTCTTGATAAAGGCCGAGGTCATGATATATAGTCCCTATCTCAGCATGCATATTTGCCAATTTGCCTTTCACATAAGGATCAAGATATGAAGTGGCGCCGCCCTTTCCAGCCTCCTTGGCCTTAGCATAAACCTCTCGAGCCTTTTCAAATTCTCCCATCTCATTGTAGGCAACTGACAGATTTAAAGCGACCTCTGTGTAATTCGGGTTGAGTTTAAGAGCCTTTTGAAAATATTTTATGGCATCCTGATGTCTGCCCGCTGTATAATACAAGAAACCGAGCATATTATACACATCAGCAAAGTTATCCTTCTCCTTTAATACCTCTTCTAAATACAGTTGTGCATCATTATATTTTCTTTCCTCAAAGGCCTTTTTCCCTAATTCATACGATTCATCCCAATCTCTCTTCACCCCTTAGACCTCCCTTCAGTAAACCCCCACACCAAAACCTTTGGTGTGGGGCTGAATTTCAATAAACATAAACCCCTTGAGCATGTTTAACGAGGTTTATCTAAAACTCTCCTCCAAATCCCAGTATAGCGGGATTTGAAACCGTCAATCCATCCCAAAATACTACGTTCTCGGCGATTTTGCGATGAGCCGCATGTTTACCTATACGGTTGGAGTAAAATCGCCTGCGGACTTGTCTTTCGGACGTCTTAACAGTTTCCCCAAAACCCAAAATCGGATTTTGGGCCTCCTAACTATCCTGATTATCACTGAGCCAATCCTTTGCATCATTTACAAAGGAACTATCAGGAAATTTTGTAATCAATGTGTGAAATGTTTCTCTTGCGAGATCCCTCTCCCCAAGCTCTGTGTATGACTTGCCAATATAGTATAAAACTTTATCAGACATGCCGGCTTCAGAGTATTTTTTTAATATTTCGGCAAATCGGGCTAATGCGCCTTTATATTTCTTATCCTTAAAATAAAAAATTCCGATATAAAATTCTCTCTCCGCTAAACGCTTCTTTAAAAATATGCTCATCTCCTTTGCCCTATCAACGTATATGCTTGTTGGATACAGCACTATAAGGTCGTTGAATGATAGAAGGGCTTTCTGCGTAGCAGTTTGATCTCTGTCTATGCTGACCACATCCCTGAAATAGCTCATACCTTTCTGAAATAGAGCATACGGAGCCTTTGAATGATTTGGGTGTAAAGCAATAAAATTAGCATAGTATGCTGCGGCGTCGCTATATTGGCTGCTGGCATAATAAGCATCGGCCAAAAGGAGCTGCGCATCTTCAGCAAAAGGGGTGAGCGGATAATCCTCCATCACCTTCTTAAACTTATTAATTGCCTCGTTATAATCTCCATCATGATAGAGATTGGCTCCTTCAGCATACAATAAGGCAGGGTCATTATTCTTTGCCATATCTTTGGTAGAGGCACACCCAGAAAAGACAGTGAACAGTAAACAGCAAACGGTGAACAGTAAATTGATAACTGATACCTGGCAACCGGCGACTGACTTTTGGCTTTTGCTTTTGATTTCTGACTTCATGTTATTTTAAGCAGTTCTTTTACTACGGATAATACATGAGGAGCTTGAATTGGCTTGGTAATGTAAGCATTGGCTCCGAGTGAAAGGGCCTTTTCCCTGTCTTCTTTACCGCCTTCGGTTGTGACCATTACTATAGGTATATCTTTGTAAGCTGGATTGCCTCTGATGATACTTACCAATTTAAGGCCATCCATGACCGGCATATTTATATCTGCCACTATAAGGTCGAATTTACCGCTGGTAAGCTTCTTATAACCATCTACTCCGTCTGAGGCCTCGGCAACCTCTACACCGTTCAGTCTCTTTAATGCAAAGACCAATAACTGTCTCATAGTAGGCGAATCGTCAATTATCAGTATTCTATACGCCATAGTCTATTTGGTTAAAAGATTTATGAACCCCTGAATGGTAGAAAGTTTTCTCTCAGACTCGGAATAAAGCTTTGAACTGAATATGGCGGTAGCAGCGTGGCCTGCCAGAAGAGTAAATAATTCATAATCCAATTCCGAAAATTTTGGTTTCTGCTGTAAGAGTTTATATATCGCTATTACCCCTATCACATGTTCTTTTATCTTTAATGGTATACACACAATAGGGGATAGGGGATTAAATTTTTCAAATGGCTTTATTTCATCAATAAAATAGTTCTCCCCGCTCTTGGCAACACCGCCAATAATACCGACCCCGATTTTGATTAAAGGGATTTCTTCTTTATCAACGCCTTCTGTAGCAACTGCGGTCAGTTCATTGGTCTTTTCATCCAGCAAAAGAACCCCAAATATCTCCCCGCCAATGAGATTTATGATAATCTCCTGTATAATCTGCAGGACCTCCTTAAAATCCAGGGTAGAGTGCAACTGAAAGCTGGCCACATACAGATTTGCCAGATTATTATTTTCCTGCTCTATTTCTATATATCTGTTGGCAAAATCTTTATTCTCAGCCTCAACCTCCCTATGTCGTTGTAAAAGCTTTTGCATCTCCTGTTCAAGGGTTTGTATCCTCTTATTCAGTTCGGCTGCCAGTTTGCCGCTGCTACCAGCGCCGGATACGCTCACAAGTCTCTTTTCTTCTTCCAACTGAACAACTTTAAAACGGAGGCGCTCATTCTCTTTTAAGAGCTCTTGAGTAAAATCAGCCCCTTTCTTAAAAAGCTGTAAAAACTCTTCTGCCCTTGAAAATATGTTTTTTTCATCAACCATTATTTGCTATCCTTATAATCCAGAATATAGTTTTTTTACTATAGCATATAAAATTATTCTACATCAAGCCTTTTTTATTATAAACCCGCTTGAAAGAGTTCTACCTCACATCAAACAATTTTCCATTAAGTAATAGCGCTATTTTGCAACTTTAATGAGGTAAGTCTGCAATACATCTTTTAACTATTGCCATTCCAATATCATACAGAGGAACAACCTCATCTATTTTACCTGTTGTGATGGCAGATTCAGGCATGCCAAATACAATTGATGTCTCTTCTGATTCCGCCATAGTATATCCTCCCATTTCTTTTATTCTGACCACGCCTTTAGCTCCATCATTTCCCATCCCTGTAAGCACAACTCCCATAGCCCGCTCAGCCCAAATAGAAGCGCATGAGGAAAACATGGTGTCTACAGAAGGCACATACCTATCTTCCCCCCTTTTCTCCACAAGGTCAGTTACAATACCTCTGTTAGTTCTTTTAAAACAAAGATGATACCCTCCCGGTGCAATCAAAATATCTCCCCGCCTTACTTCCTCATTATTCCCTGCCTCTCGTACATTCATCGTGCATATCTTGTTTAATCTCTCGGCAAATGGTTTTGTAAAACCAGGAGGCATATGCTGCGACACCATTACGCTTACCGGAAATTCCTCTGGAAAATGCGACAGAATTGTAGAAAGAGCAGGCGGACCGCCCGTTGATGAGCCTACGGCTATAACCTCAAAGCCCATCCCTGTCTCTATAGCGCTCCGGCGAAACTGAACCTGTTTTTTCACCTCCGGCTGCACATCCTGCAAGGTCTTGAGAATGCCCTTTTGAATCTTATCCATCTTAAGATAGGGAAGCATCTTTATCTTTCTATCAAGCTCATCTTTGATATTAAACAACGTCATAGAAGGCGTATGAGCGGGTTTTGGTATGAAATCAATAGCGCCAAGCTCCATGGCTTTAAATATATTGGTATCCTCATATCTGCTGCTTATAACAAGAACAGGGATAGGATTCGCTTTCATAAGTATCCTTAAAAATGTAAAGCCGTCCATAACAGGCATCTCAATATCAAGGGTGATTAGGTCAGGGGTAAGTTTCATTGCCTGCATAAGCCCTTCCTGCCCGTTGCTTGCTGTCCCAACCACCTCCACTCTTCCGATAGATTCAAGGAGTTTAGTCAAGGTGCGGCGGTTGAACGCAGAATCATCAACTATCAATACTCGTAATGGCTTATCCATAGTTTATCAGCTCACGGTTGAAAATTGGGCATTCTTTACTCCTTTCAACGGCTTCCTATATACCATATCGTTTTTTAGATGCTGCAGTGCATATGCGGTAGATATATTCATCATAGATTCAGCGTGCCCCAGGAGAAGATAGCCGCCATCTTCCAACTTATCGTAAAAGTTCTGGATAACCTTTTTCTTGGATTCAACATCAAAATATATTAATACATTTCTGCAAAAGATTATGTCCATATTCCGCAGCAAGCTCATCTTATTCCTGTCAATAAGATTTAAATAGCCGAACCTTACCATATTCTTTACTTCATCTTTTATTTTATGTTTTCCATCAAACTGCTCGAAATATTTATCTATTAAATTTTTATCCGCGCTTCTGAAAGAAGATTGAGTA
The DNA here is from genome assembly GCA_016195725.1 of Deltaproteobacteria bacterium. Lineage (GTDB taxonomy): Bacteria > Desulfobacterota > GWC2-55-46 > UBA9637 > UBA9637 > UBA10170. The sequence goes on from JACPZB010000083.1 coordinate 20,793, forward strand.
TAAACGCCTTTCCTTGCCACCTGCAACACCCGCTGGCTGATGTCATTCCCAAATATTTCTATGTTCCAATCTTTAAATTGGCCGGTTTCAAGGATAAGCATTGCAATAGTATACGGCTCCTCTCCCGTAGAGCAGCCGGCGCTCCAGATGCATAGGTCCTTTTCTTTGGTATTGCTTTCTTTTCTATTCTTTATTTCGGGAAGTATCTCTTCGCTAAAAGCCTTCAATTGACATGATTCTCTAAAAAAATATGTTTCGTTCGTCGTAAGGACGTCTATCACTGCTGATAATTCTTCGCTGCTCTTAGGGTCATATCTCAAAAATCTATAATATTCCTTAAAACTTTTAAGTTGATGCATTGTAACCCTGTTGGAAAGCCTTTTTTCCAGCAAGAATTTGGAGGAGGTGTCAAAAGAGAGACCGTAGTGATTGTATATATAATCTCTGATAAGGCGGAATTCCTCTTCGGTCATCGGCATATCGGCTTCAATAATGTGCATAATATTCAAGGAGGCAGCAAAACAGTATGCAGCGGGCAGTAAAAACTATGCGGTCAATGACAAGTTTTGTTGCGTTCTGCTTTCTGCATACTTCTTGCTGCCTACTGTCCTTTCAGAGCCTCCGCTATCTTTTGCCTAACCAGGTCATCCGTTTCTATCTTGAGACGGGTCTCCAGGCAGTTTCTTATAAAACCATTTTTTGTCCCGGAGAGGATGTCTACAACCTTAGCCCTTACATCCCAACTATTGTGCTCCAGCAATGGCAGGATATCGCTGACAGCGCCTTCCCTGTCTGTTCTTCCAAGGACATCAATCGCAACCTTAATTATCTCAGAATCATTATGTGATATGCATTTAGCAACCCATGGCTTTATTTCTTCAACAGCAGAAGGCTCTTGAGCAATAATTCTAGCCATTGCCTCAAGTGCTGCACACACAATCATTCCGTTTTCATCATCCACAAATCCCTTAATTGCTTTTATGGCACTCCCTTTGCCTATCTTACCCAGGCTCTCTATCGTAGTTGCCTTTACCCATATATCTTCGTCCTCAAGCAAAGAAAGGAGATGTTCCACCGCCTTTTCTGTTCTCAAATTGCCGAGGGCCATTGCAGCCGCAATTCTCACATCCCTGTCTTCATCAGCAAGGGCAAGGATAATATCCTGAGCATATCCTTCCACAGAGCATCTCTCTATTGCATGAACAGCGGCCTTTCTCACCACAGGGCTGTCATCTTTAAGGGCAAGCCTTACTTTTTCAATCTCTGCTATTCCACCAATCCTTTCAAGCATGACAACTGCCTTTTCACGCACATAAGGGTCGTCCGCGGAAAGCAACGGTAAAATATATGGGGTTACATCACGATCTAAGGTTCGCGCAACAGCGCACATGGCATCTACTGCGGCATTTCTCACATCATCAAACTCATCTTGAAGAAGTCGCATAACCTCAGGCAACGCCCTCTCTGGATTAATCTTTGCAATTGCAAGAGCTGCATTTGCCCGCACATGGCCATAAGTATCTTTGAGCGCCTTCATAAGGACATTCTCGGATTTCTTATTGCCAATCTCTCCCAGGATAGAGCATAATAAGGCCCTTATCTTTTCATCCTGGTCTTGATAAACGTCCAGAATCTCATCCACAGCCTCCTCTCCAAGCTTTATCAACACCCCCTGCGACTCATCAACTGTCTCATCAAAAGATAAGGTCTTGATTAAAGGCAATACTGCCTCTCTTTTCCCGCTCAGCCCTAAAATAAAGACAACCCCCTTCTTGACATTCGCATCGTGGCTTTTAAGGGAAGATGCAATCTTCTCTATCGTGGAAGAGGTAAATTGAGAAATATGAAATGCCAGCTCCTGTGGAGGCAATGCAGCCGAAGCAGCAAGCCTTTTTAGAGCAACAACAGCAGCCTCTCTGCTGGAGGTTGAATTTTCTTTTAAGCCGTCTATGAGATAGGGTATTGCCTCTCTGCCGCCCACCTTGCCGATAAGGTCATATGCCGCCCTTTTTAAAAGCTTATCACCGCATGCGTTATACACCCCTCTCATGGGAATAGGCTTGCCTATATTTCCCAATGCCTCAAGGGTGGTAAACTTTAAGGTAATATCTCCTTTATCCAAGATATCCAACAATATATCAACAACCCTCTTGCCGCCGATTTTTCCAAGCCCCTCTATAGCAGAAAGCCGAACATTTTCATCAGGATCTTTGGCAGCATTTATCAATGCATCCACAATATTATCAATTGCCGTGCTCTCCTTTTTAGTGGTCCAGATTTCAGCGCCTATATCTGTTAGTACCTCTGCAATAAATTTTCTGACATCATGGTCTTTATCGTGCAGATTCTGAATAAGGTATGCGACAGCCTTTATACCAAGCCTTGTTAAACCTTCTACAGCTGAGTTTCTCAGGCCTGCGTTATCCTCAGAATGAAGCACATCAACCATAAGCCGCGCTACCTGAGATATAGCCTCCGCGTCCTTAAATGAAATGGCTGCGCTAACAGCGCTCTTTCTCACCCGCCAGCTCACATCAGCCATAGCCTTTTTAAGAAACGGCAATACCGCCGGCTCAAATGGCGCATCTATCAGCGCCTCCATGGACTGCCTCCTCATCTCTTCATCAGAGCTGTCTAATTTTTTCATTAGTTCATCTATTAACATTGCATTCATCCTAAAAAGTAGCGTTGCCATTTATTGGCAACGGCGTTTCGTTGGGGATAAACCCCAACGCTACTTTTCACACACCCATCTCTTTTTTCATCTTACCAATAAGTTCTTCAAAGGCATTCTTGAGGTAAGCTGTATTTTTTCGTACATCAGGCGGCACCCTCTTAGCGTAATAGACAAGACCTTCTTTTATTTCATCCTTCAAGAGTTCATACAGATTACCATCTCTTATGCCTTTTTCTACGGCCTCCTGGTTATATAGAATGATATCTGAGGCAATTATCCTTGCCAGACGCTTCGCCTCCTCATGCTGGTTCGACAAGCTCACCATGACATTGTCACCCTGAGCCTGTCGAAGGGTCACCTTCATATCTCTATCTGCTATTTCTTTTATCTTTTGGGAAAACCCCGTTTCCTGCATGATTACAACCTCAAATTCTTTTGGCTGTGTCTCTACCGGAGGCTTCCCAACTTGTTCACCTTTGCCGATAAGCTTTCTTATCTTGGGGACAAGTTGATCTGGTATATGGTGCATTTCCATATAATCATCCGCACCATAAATGGAGGTAGGCATTCTCTTATAGCGTGTCTTGTCATATACGGACGCCAGAAGAATAATCTTAATATATTTGCGCTTTTCGCTGTTTTTTATAAAATCGCATATCTCAAACCCATACATACCAGGCAGGGCGACATCCACAAGCGCTATAGGGGGCATCTCTATCTCCAGAAACTGAAGCGCCTCTACGCCATCTTTAGCAAGAATGACATCAAACCCATGGCCTGCAAGGAACTCCTTTATGGCATAGCAAAAATCCGGATTGGCATTCGCAACCAGCACCTTATCCTTTGCTTCCCGCGGCTGTCCCACAGACTGTTTTGGTTTTATAAGGAACGGCATCTTACAGTCATTACATATTATGCTTTTAGCGGATTGAGTTATCTCATCTGCATGAAATGTATTTGAAGTCTTACACCTGGGGCATTGAATATCCATCATTACTCCTTAAATAAAACAGGTAAAGTTAAAACAGAGATATAGGTATAAAAAACAAAACCTCTTGTTTTCTTTACCTTTACATCTACCTATACCTGCTTTACTTTACCTATGCCTTTACCTGTATTTCAGCAGCAATGTTTTTCATACATGGGATACAACACCTTTTCTTCATTATTGACCCGCTTCATGATGTCTTCATACACCCCATGAAAATCTTTATTAAACTCTGCTGTATTCTTTGCTATAGCGTCTTTATCAGGATATTTACCGAAGAATTTAAGAACCCTGTCCGCTATCCCCTTCATTGCGGTGGAAAATGTATTTACCGTTACGGATACCATCTCTATGTTCATGTCTTTAGCGGTCTTTAAGAGGTCTGTGTACATTTTGCCATCCTCTTTTTTAATATGCGCAACAAGGCCGTTTTTAAGCAAACCCATGCGGCCGGCTATGCCTTGAATATTATTTGCCGCAACAAAACCCTTTATCTCCTCTAAAACCTGACCGACAGTCTTGTGTTCGCCTTTTAGTTCGTTCAGATAACTCCTGTTGAGCTCGTTCATTGGTATGCCCTCCTTTTAGTTTTTTAAAAACGGGGCCGGTAATGAATAAAATCAAAGATTAAAAATAAAGATTAAAAATAAGGATTTTTTTGCGTTTTGATTTGTATCTTTGATTTTTGACTTTTGATATTTGATTTTTTTCACCTCCTTTTTAGGATAATTTTTATAATGATTTTTCCTGTAGCTCAACAAACCTTTAGGCAGTTGAAAGTTGACGGATTTAAGTTAACTTACACCTTACAACTCCAGATTCAGCAAGGCTGTCATCTTTTTATATCTCTCTGCCTGTATCCCTAATGCAAGTTCTTTTGCCTCTTTGATCCTGTTTTCATATATAAACGGTATAATCTGGGTGTCTCTTGTATGTTTGAATTCATCCCATATTGACTTAAGCTCCTTAATAGTTGTAACCATCTTCTCGTCTTGACTGCCTGCAAGAAGTTCTGCAAGGTTTCCGTCAATGCTACGAGTTAAATCCTTTATTGTATGCGCATACATATCCCTTTTCTGCTTATCCGCCTCTTCTGTCATAGCCAGGAGATGGCTCCTTACCTCGTTTATTGTATTGAGTTCTATCACCAGCATGGAGGTCTTATCCAGCTTGAATCTTCCCAGCCCGTGCTTCAGATTATCCATCTCCTTCTTGCACATGAAAGCCATCTCTTCCAGTATTCGCGCATTTTCCATGCCTTTGGTTGCGCTGGCCGCGGTCTCTATAAGAGCGGCGGATATCCTCTGGCTTTCGCCTTCCTGGCGGGATGAGACGGCATTTATCTCCTGCATAGACTTCATCACATTCTCTGTATTTAACGCAATAATCTTGCTGCCGCTTGTCTGCTCGGCAGTCGCCTTTTTTATCTGTGACACAAGCCCTCTCATCTTTTCAACCGCCTTGACTATCTGAGCAGAACCCTGGGACTGCTCCTGTGTCGCCTTTGCCATCTGGTGGATGGTGTTGGTAATGGCCTCCAGATTCTGCGTAACCTGTTTGCTGCCGCTGGCCTGCTCCTGTGTTGCCTTAGCAATCTTGAGACTCATATCCTGAAATGTCCTGAATTTATGCATTATCTCTTCCAGTATACCGATAGTCTCTGCAGAGAGCCTTTCCCCCTCCGCAACCTTTGCCATCCCCGCTTCAACTGAGGCAACAGCCCTTTCTATTTGGCCCTGAATGCCTGACACAATGCCTGTAATCTCTCTGGTTGAAGCGGCAGTCCTCTCCGACAGCTCCCTTATCTCATCCGCCACAACGCTGAAACCCTTGCCGTGCTCCCCTGCCTGGGCCGCAAGGATTGTCGCATTCAACGCCAGAAGGTTGGTTTCCATCGCCACATCGTCAATCACATTCACAATCTTTCCGATCTCCTTTGACCTTTGACCAAGTTCATCTATGACCGTTGATAGGTCATTCACAGATTCCTTTATCTTTTTCATGCCTGAATGGGTAAGTTCTACGGCCTTCATCCCCCTCTCGCCTTCCTTTGCCACCTCATTGGACAGTTCCACTCCTTGCCTCGTATGACCCTCTATCTCCTTTGCAGATGCGCCTATTTCTATAAGCGACGAGGCTGTCTCATCAGCGCCCTTTGAGATATTATCAATCCCGCTCGCCACCTCTTTAAGGGTGCCGGCTATCTCTTCTATGGAAACAGATGTGTCGCCGACAGAGACAGTAAGGTCAGCCACATTGCCGTCAACCTCTTCTATAGAAGCGGCCATCTCAAGAATAGAGGATGATGTCTCCTCAGACAGCTTTAAGAGCTGCTCCATGCCTTTTGCAATATCCTGCGCTATCTTATGAAGCTCTTCTATTGATGATGAAACATCTGTCATGGCTACGACCTGATCCTCCAAACCCTTTTTAATGCTGGATACGCTGTCTGCAATCCTTTTTACCGCTGCATCCAGATTTACGGAAAACCCTTTGGTCTTGAGGATGACATTCTTCATCCCTTTGACGGCCTTATCCATAAATCTGCTGTAATCGCCAATCTCGCTTCTGGCCTTAATCTCTATATCCTTTGATATATCGCCCTCTGCCATAAGCCGCGCATGGTCTGAGAGCCGGGACAATGGGGCAGAAAAATCCGTCCTCATGAAATGCCATGAAGCCGATAGGTATATAATTGCTATAATAAGGCTTCCTGCAATGCTAATGAAAACCAGTCTTTTGAATATCACCCTGGCCGTATCCATGAGTTCTTTGGCTTCCCTTTCTTCCATCTTTACCAGCTCATCCGCAAGGCTCGTCATTTTCTTATACCTTTCAGCCTGTATGCCCAGGGCAAGGGTCTTTGCCTCCTGAATCTTGCCATCGTATATAAATGGTATAATCTGGGCATCCCTTGTGGCTCTGAAGTCATTCCATGTGGTTTGAAGCTCCTTAAGAATCGCGTTCATTTTTTCACCTTTGACCTTCACAGCCTCTTGAAACCATCTGGCAAAGACATCGTCAATCTCCTTGCTCAGTTCTTGAATCTTTGCGTGGTATTTATCCTTTTTATCTTTTTCTGTCTCGCCTGTCATAGCGACTAATTGCGCCCTCACATCGCTCAGCCTCCCCTTTTGGGTCGCTGCCAGAATTGAGGCGGTATAATGTTTGTCATACATCTCGCCAAGAAAACCGTTTACCTCTTTCAAACCGTTGTAGTTTACATATGCCCCTATGCCGATCATAAACAGGAGCGCCGCAAAACCGGCATAGAATTTTACCCTCAGGCTATGGATAGTCATATATACCCCCTTTTCAATACGATAAGCGCCGCTGCTTACTGCACACTATCATAGGGACACCTCAAGCAAACCCTTTTCCTTGCCTGTAAGCACCCTGTCAAGATTTATTATAAAGAGCAGCCCCTCCCCGCCAATGTTTACTATGCCATCAAGATATTCGGCCTCAACCCCTTTTATCATCTCAGGGGGCGGCAAAAGACTGTCCTTGTGCAAGGTAATAATATCCGTAACATCATCAACTACAAGCCCTATAATTCTGTTTTCCACCTGCGCAATGATTATCTTAGTTGACGGATTTACATCTGCTGATAGATTAAACCGCTTTCTCAAATCAATAATGGGTATAGCCATACCCCTTAAATTTATAACACCCTCAATAAATAACGGCGCCTTGGGCAGGGGCACAATCTTCTGATATCGTATAACCTCCTTTATCTGCATGATACCCAGGCCGTACTCTTCTGTACCTAATTTGAGGCAGATCAATTGAACATCTATTGAAGGGCTCGGGGTTTGAGCAGCATCTTGTCTCATAATACGATATCTTCCATATTAAAAAGTATTGCAAGGTTTAACAACATAATGAGCCTCTCTTTATGATGAACAACACCTTTGATAAACTCCATGCCCGCGCTTTCTTGAATATGCGGGGTTGACTCTATCTCTTGGGGATGAATCCTGACAACACCCATTATTTTGTCGGCTATCAAGCCCATCTTAATATCTGCATGAGAAGCTATCGCTATTCTGGTTTCAGGGCTCACTTCTCTTTCTTTCAAGCAGAGGCGTTTTTGCAGGCTCATGATATAAATTATCTCACCCCTTAATGATATTATACCCGGAACAAAGGAAGGGACAGATGGAACATTAATTATATCCCTCATTTTGACAACTTCCGTTATTTCGCTCAGTTCCAACGCATATTCTTCGTCATCTACAATAAAGGAGAGAAATTGAAGCAGTTCGCCGCCCCCTTCTTTGTCCGTATGACTTCTCTTATAAAATTCTTCCTCAGTAGGCGCTATGGGGGTTTGGCGGGCATCCTCTGGACGCGTATTGGAAATTTGAGAATTCTCGCTGCTTACGGGAACAGGCAACTGCTCAGGTTGCTGATAAGATTGTGACGCCTTCGCGCTTAATTGTATATGCGCAGCGTGATTATTTTTCTCCTGCTCCGCCGCCTGTTTTTTTTCTCCGGCCTTTTTTCTTATCTCTGCCATATCCACACCCTCACTCCGCGAGAATTACAAACCATGTTTCCCCCTCATTCATAGAATGCCGTCTATGCCGCCCTCTTGCCTGTCCCTTTGGCAGCCGCGGCTACAACCCCTGCAGTATCTACAACGAGAAGCGTTCCCATATCGCCAAGATCAGTAGCGCCAGCGATTCCCGTAATCTTGAATATCCTCCCCAGAGATTTAATAACCACATCCTGCTGCCCAATAATACTACCAACCAGTATGCACAGCATAGACTCTGCAAGGCCGACAACTATACCGCGCATCTCTCCCTTTTCCTGAATCGGTGTTGCGGGGTAAAAAAATTGCTCCAATCTTACAACAGGTATAGTCTTGCCCCTTACGACAATGACCTCCCTTTTTTCCATAGTTTTTATATCTGAGTTACAAATATTCAATATCTCCATGACGCCTCCAAGCGGTATCGCATATCTTCTGGCGCCTGCCGATATGATCAAGGCCTGAATAATAGCAAGCGTGATGGGAAGGGTGATGACAATCTTTGCCCCTTGTCCTTTTTCAGTGTGGATATCAACAGTGCCGCTCATATGAGCAATATTTTTCTTCACCACATCCATCCCCACCCCTCTTCCAGAAGTCTCGCTAACCTCATCCTTTGTAGAAAATCCTGCAACAAATATGAATTCCAGCATCTCCTGTTCTGAAAGTGTGCGGGAGCGGGCCTCATCAACAAACCCCTTATCTACAGCCTTTTGCCGTATAACTTCCACATCCATGCCTTTACCATCATCTACAATCTCAATAACGACATGATTGCCTTTTTGATATGCCTTAATATCTATTATGCCTGTTCTTGGCTTGCCTATATTCTCTCTCTCTGCCGGAGTTTCTATGCCGTGGTCAATTGCATTCCTGATGATATGCATCAATGGATCGGCTAAATCTTCTACAATCAATTTGTCTAATTCCGTATCTCCGCCTGAGGTGCTGAACTTCACCTCCTTCCCCAATTCCTTCGAAAGCTTTCTTATAACCCGCACAAATTTATCAAAAAGCTGCTGGATAGGCACTAACCTTACTTCTATCATGCTATCCTGCAACTCGTTCAGCCTCTTTTCAAGTTTTTTATCAATCTTAGAAAGTTCTATTGCAACCCCTGTAAAACCGACTTCAAGCTTAAGCTTATTTACAATCTGAGATACCGCTGCTTTTATTTGCGATAGTTCACCCACGGTATTCATGATGCCATCAAGCTTCCGAATATCTACCCGCACCGTATTACTCATGCTCCGCAAGGTGGTCTCTTCTATTTTAGGTTCTGCAGGAAGTTCAATGTCAGTTTTCTCCTTCCTATCACCTGACGGCAACAAGAAATGCCCCTTTAAAATCTTTACGGCAAGACTCCTGTCCTTGAACATATCCTCAATAACTGCTGTATCCATATGTGTGCCAAAGAGAATATCAAAATGGAGAACCTCTTTACTTTCACCCATAGATGGAAGCGTAGCTATAACTTCACCAAAAGATTTAAGAAAATCTGTAAGCTCAATAAGTCTCTCATCAAAAACGGTAAGCGAAAATTCCGCGCCTATGAGTAAAATTGCATTGCCGGCCTTTATATTCTCTGTAAGCCTGTGCTCCTCATATTCAGTAAGTATGCCAAGAAGATTTTTATCAATCTCCGCATCTCCTGAACGTTGCGATACAGCAGGAAACGAGGCGTGAACAATGCTGTTAAGTTTGGCAATAAGAGAATCAACCTTATTCGTCTCAAATCCTTCGCCCTTTCCTTTTGCAATCACCATTTCATTGAGCAGATCAACAGCTTCAAAAAGGGCATTGATAATCTCGCTATTGACTGAGAGCCTGCCCATCCGCAGAGAGTCCAGCATACCCTCCATTTCATGAGTAAGCATTTGCATCTCGGCAAAACCAAACATGCCGGATATGCCTTTGAGGGTGTGGGCTGCTCTGAATATACTATTAAGAATACTCGGCTCAACCTTTCCGGCGCCAACCCCTTCGCCAAGTTTTGGGAGGCTGCTGCTGAGTTCTCTCAGTATATCCTCCACTTCTGCCAAAAATTCATTTATATCTCTTTTGGATTCGCTCATAGTGTTTTCCTTTTAACGCAGGGGCGGGACTTGTCTCCGCCCACAATGCTCTCCTCTACTTCAAATACTTTTTCACCAATCTCTGAAGATCTTCAGGGTTGAACGGTTTTACCAGATACTCATTTGCCCCCAAGGAAAGGCCCTTTTCTTTATCTTTTTCACTCCCCTCTGTAGTAATGATAATCAGCGGAATATGTTTGTAATCTGGATTTTTCTTTACAAAACTCACCAATTCAAGGCCGTTTATATCCGGCATATTTATATCGGTAAGGATGAGATCAAAGGAATGATGGGGCAGGAGTTTTAATGCCTCAAAACCGCTCTTTGATTCAAATATCTCCATACCGTCTATAACCTCTATGGCAGAGGCTATCATGGCGCTGGTAGTGGGCGAATCTTCAACAATGAGGATTTTCGTTGACAAGATTACTCCTTTCCTTTCATGCTCAGACGCCTTTCCAAAAGGGCCCTTTCCATTGCAATACCGGCCTGAGCAAGAAATATCTCCAGACTCTCTGTATCGCCTATGGGCTTCTCCTCAGGAACATTATCTCCATACAGCAAAGCAGCTACTTTACCGCTCACTAAAAGCGGAGCAAGAAATACTTCGTTAGGCCAATGCCCTCCAAGTGCCTTTACAATATATTCATGCACCGGTCCAGCTTCTAACTTTTTTTTAATGGTCATTTTCTTAAGGACAACCTCTTTAAATATCGATCCATCACTCACTTGAATCTTTATTCCCTTTATACGGCGGTTAAGGTCTCCGTTTTTAATGACTACACCAAACTGACCCAGCCCTTCTATAGTATCCCTTTTTACGATAAAAAGCACTGCCCTGTTCATTATCTCGCTGGCAAACCGCAGAATCATGAGGGTTATCTCGCTGGAAGAGTGGGGATTTTGTAATTCGAATATCATAGACCTGAGAAGGGCAAGTCCCGGGCTTGCTACAACAGGCTCAACCCGCTCTTCTTCTGCAATACCAGCCTCAGCCCATATACTGCGAGGGCTGAAACTTTCCTCTTTAGCCTGAGGCATAGTCTCGTGCGTTATGGCAGAAATCTCCGCCTCTTTTGGAGGCGCTTCTTCTATCTGCGGCTCTGCCAATGGTAGGACAGCTTGTTGAGGAAGCGGCGGTATTTGCTCTACAGGTGGAGGCGGCAGCGGAGCTGTCCTCATCTTTGCCTTGGCCTCATCTAAGAGGCGGGATCCCTCCATTGCTAAAAACTGTGGATTAAGTCCGGGTTCAGCGGCAAATAGAGAGTCTTGTTTCATCCCTTTGATCTCTTCGGCCGGGTCCTTAAGTTCAAAGTCAAAATTTCCTTCTTCTATAAAAAGGCTAAAGACCGTATCCCGCGCGTTATCATGAATCATCTTCTTTGAGGCATCAAGGGAATAGGCGGCAATTACCATTCCATCCTTGAAATATATTTTTCCTTCCACAACCTTTCCTCTGATGGCAAGAACACCTGATCTTCTGCTCAAGAAAATAATCTGAAAGATATCACTTAATCCAAGGTCTTCTAAATTTCCCACCAAACTCATTCAATTTCTCCCAATGTCAAAATCTTATAGGTCAACCCTCTATGAGCAGGTTGTTGAAAAACAGCCGAATTGCCATTGTGAGGAGCGATTTTAGCGGTTGCGCGCCCCTGATTGATCATTGATTCAATCAGGGGCGCGGCAAACTCAGAGATTCCTCCCTGCCTGTTTCGCCTTTGCCTCGGAACAGGCCCGCACTCTCTAACTTAGTGATTGATGTAGATGCGAGATTGTTCCCCCTTCCCCTGAACCTATCCTGGCGACAGGCCAGGCTTGTTTCAAGGTCAGGACTTCGGCCCACATGCTCACAATAACTATCAAAAGACTTTTCATCAACCTGTTAGATTTAGTATTAACTCCATGTATTTATTCTAAAGCTGTTAATATTTAACATGGCTACCTATGCATGTAAAGGCTTTTATGGCATCTATTTCTTACTTATAAACTTATAGCCACATCTTCAGCTTTTTCTATCATCCTTATATCCAACAAAAATTTACCCTTATGTACCCTCCCTAAAACCGGCGGTTCATTTTTCAAGAAAATGTCAAAGATTTTCTCCGGTGATATCTCCTTATGGGCAATAGAAACAATCTTTGTGGGAATCACCTCTTCGGGTAAGGAGCCGCTGCCAATCTGACTTTCACCATTTTCAATCTCCACAATATAATCCCGGCCGAGCCTTTGTTTCAGAAGCCTTGCCGCCTTTTCTGCAACTGATATTATTTCAGCAATAGGTCTTGTTAAAAATCTCAGGGTAGGAAGCTCCGTTTGCAGGCTATCAGGGTTTAGATAAAGTTTAAGCGTTGCCTCCAACGCTGCAATGGTAATCTTATCAACCCTGAGCGCCCTCTTCAAGGGGTTTTTATTTATCTTCCAAATATATTTACGCTTGCCAACAATGATGCCAACTTGAGGACCGCCAAGGAGTTTATCACCGCTGAATGTAACTATATCTACCCCTGTCTCAATAGTCTCCCTGACCGTCGGTTCCCTCGGGAGGCCAAATTGAGATAAATCAACTAAGGAACCGCTTCCAAGATCTTCAACGATCGGTATATCATGATGACTGCCAATTGCCGCCAATTCCTTCAGGTCAACGGATGCTGTAAAACCAATCACCCTATAGTTGCTTGTGTGGGCCTTTAAAATCGCTGCTGTATCATGGCTTATGGCAGAGGTATAATCTGAGAGATGAGTTCTGTTGGTTGTCCCTACTTCTATAAGCTTGCATCCGCTTTTTTGGATTACCTCTGGAATGCGGAAAGAGCCGCCTATCTCTATCAGCTCGCCTCTGGAGATAATGACCTCCTTTTGTTCAGCCAATGTATTCAAGGTCAGAAAAATTGCCGCTGCGTTGTTGTTTACAACAGCAGCCGCCTCCGCACCTGTTAAACGGCAAATGAGACCTTCTACATGGCTGTCCCTTTCGCCCCGCTCACCTCTTTCCAGGTTAAATTCAAGGTTTACCGGATTTCTGACACAAACTTTAATAGCCTCAACGGCGCTGCTGCATAATATCGCCCTCCCAAGGTTTGTGTGTAATATGATACCTGATGCATTAACTATCTTTTTCATGGACGCCCTAAAGACATCTTCAAGATATGACTTGACTAACATCTCTATATTATTCATAGAAATATCTGACTTCCGGCCTGTTATAATCTCTGTTCTCATTTTACTCAAAATATCCCTAACAGCTTGAGTAACAAGGCTTTTCGAATATAAACGAATATATTCTTGCAGATTATCAGTCCGCAAAATCTCGTCAATAGATGGTATGTCCCTCAAATGCTCGTTTAACATATGCAAAATCTATCATGGAAGCGCAATAAAGGTCAACAGAGACTACAGAGCTATAGCGAGAAGCAAAAACTTCTTGCCTCCCACACTTCAACCTGTTATCTTATTGTATATGGTTCCCATAGTCTCAATAGTCGGAAAATCTGGCAGCGGCAAAACTACCCTCCTTGAAAAGGTTGTGGCTGAGTTAACAAAAAGAGGCTATAAGGTCGGCACGATTAAACACGATGTGCATGGCTTTGAAATAGATTGTGAAGGTAAGGATAGCTGGCGGCATAAAAGGGCCGGGGCAACAACTGTAGTCCTGTCCGGCCCTGGTAAGATAGCGGTTATAAAAGATGTAGACAAGGAATGGCCGCCGGAGATGCTCTGTTTTTCTTTTATTAACGGAGCAGACATCATAATCACAGAAGGCTACAAGAAGGCAGGCTATCCAAAAATAGAGGTTGTTAGAAAGACAAAATCGCTAAAGCCGATCTGCAGGAAGGACAAAAACCTTATAGGCATTGCCAGTGATATAAAATTTAAAAGCAAGGATGTGCCGCGCTTTGATATCAATGATTCAAAGGGCATCGCAAATTTAATAGAAAACAGATTTTTGCGAAAAAAAACAGCCAACAAGATAGACCTGATGGTGAATAAAGAGCAGATAACCCTTAAACCTTTTATTAATGAATTGCTTGCGGAGGCAATAAAGGCAATGTTGAGCTCTTTGAAAGGATGCAAAAATCCAAAACAAATAGAATTAAAAATCAGAAACTAAGAATTCATAATTCGTGGTTAAAACTATGACAGGCATAATATTAGCAGGCGGCAAGAGCAGCAGGATGGGCTTTAATAAAGCCTTTATAGATATTGACGGCAAGCCAATTATCCATAGAACTGTAGACCTATTCAAAGAATTATTCGATGAGATTATACTGATAGCAAATGACCCGGCTGAATATGAAGAGTTGAATATACTCACGGTAACCGACATTGTTAAGGGTGCCGGCAGTTTGGGCGGCATATATACAGGTCTTTTCCATGCTCGATCTGAATACAGTTTTGTTGCAGCATGCGATATGCCATTTTTAAATAAAGAGGTTATCTTAAGAATGAGCAAAATTGCAGGCAACTATAATGTGATAGTGCCTTTTGCCGTGGGCAGATACCACCCGCTCCATGCAATCTATTCTAAAAAATGTCTTAAACCCATTGCTGAAATGATAAAAGAGAAAGACCTCCGCATTACAAATCTTTTTAAAAAACTAAAAATAAAAAAGCTTGAAGAAAAAGATTGGCTTCCCAGTGGACCTATTCTATCATCTCTGGACAACATTAATACAAGGGAAGACCTCCATAGAGTAATCAAATCCTTAAGTCGCTTCGCTCAAGTGTAAAATGCAAAGTATAAATTTTAAATTGAAAAGCGGAAAAATCCTTGATTTTGCATTTTTCATTTTGCAACTTATAAAATTGTGCCTCTTAAAATCTTATCCTTTTCACTCCAATCCTAAATATGAAAAGAAATGATGGACTTGCCAAGCTTGTAGTAATTATGCAAAAGCTGCGCGGGCCAAAGGGCTGCCCATGGGATAAAGAACAGACCCTTGAAAGCCTTATGCCTTTTATTGTTGAAGAGGCCTATGAGGTAATTAGCGCTGTAGATGCAAAATTCCCTGAAATGCTTAAGGAAGAGCTGGGCGACTTATTATTCCAAATTGTCTTTATCTGCCAACTTGCTAAAGAAAAAGGAGATTTTGACATCTATGATGTAATGGCCCTCTCAGCAGAAAAGATGATAAGGCGGCATCCTCATGTATTTGGGAAAGCGAAGGCAAAGACATCAAAAGATGTGTTAAAGCACTGGGCAAGGATAAAAAAGGAAGAAAAAGAGGGGAAAAAGACAAACGGTTATTTGTCAGATATACCAGAACACCTGCCTGCCTTGCTCAAGGCGCACAAAGTAACAGAAAAGGCATCTCATGCTGGCTTTGATTGGGACAATATAGAACAGGTCTTTGAAAAGGTAAATGAAGAAACGGAAGAATTTAAAACCGCATTAAAACAAAAAAATGCGAAAAAAATGGAAGAGGAGTTAGGAGACCTTATTTTTTCATTGGTAAATGTAGGAAGATTTGTAGAAATAAACGCAGAAGAGGCGTTAAGAAAAACTATTGCGAGGTTTATAACAAGGTTTCATTACATAGAGACAAGTCTCAAGAGAAAAAGAAAGGCCTTAGGCACTGCTTCGCTTGATGAGATGGAAAAACTTTGGAATAAGGCAAAGGCTAACGAAAAAAATTAAGCGTTACACGGTCTTAAAAAGATTTCCCCACAAGATGTGGATAAGCTGTTGGCAACAATGTAAATGCAAAAAACAGAATGTGATTAAATAAGGGTTTGTATTGAGTTGCACATTTTTTAACCATAGAATTGCTTTCTAAATTCAAATAGTTAAGCAATTGGGTATGCATATTCAATTGCACCTTAATTTGCTTTCTTTTTACCCTGTTAGAAGGCCATTTCCCATGGTATTATCGCCTGAATTGGACAGTATTAAATTTCTTTTGAAGAAGCTTTTAACGGGATTTACCCCATCTTTCCCTCAGCATATCAATTAAGAAAGACAGCTCTGGGCTTTTAAAAAGATAGGTAAACACAACGAAGCTTATTACACCAAAACATATTGCAGACACCAAAACAAAAAACTTCATTATTGTTATGCCGCCGCCAGACCAATTACCAAGAAGTGATATGCCATATGCCCCAACCCCCATGGGGATAGAAGATGCAACTACCTTCATACCTGATGCAAATATCTTTCTTCCGCCGATTCCACCCAGCCTTTTCCGCAGTGCAAGAAAAAGGAGCAATAAATTTATCATTGATGAAAGCGATGTAGCCAAGGCTAAACCACCATGCTGTAAAGGACCAATAAGCATAAAACAGAATATTATATTCGCAATTACCGCAACGCAGCCTACCTTAACAGGGGTCAAGGTATCTTTAAGCGAATAAAATGCTGATACAAGTATCCTTGCCCCGCCGAAGGCAGCAAGCCCAAGGGAAAAAAAGTAAAGGGCATAAACAGTTCCTTTGGTTGCCTCACTGCTAAATTCACCTCGTTGGAAGAGGATAGTAACAATCGGCACAGCAAGCGCTATGAGACCAACAGTAGCAGGAATGGTAATAAAGGTCACAAGCCTCATGGAAAAGGATAATGACTCCTTAAAAGCCGACCAGTCTTGCTTCACTGCATGCTCAGACATGGAAGGAAGCACGGCAGTCGCAACCGCAATCACAAACACTCCCATAGGCAGCTCAACAATCCTATCAGCATAGTATAAATAAGACACGCTCCCCTCTGTAAGATGCGAGGCAAATCTGCTGGTAACAAGGACATTTATCTGGCTCACCCCTGTAGCGAGAATCGCTGGCAACATAAGAAGGACTATCTTCTTTATGGCAGGATCATTGAAATTGAAGTCAAGCCCCGGAAACATATCATATCTTTTAAGATAAGGAAGCTGATAAAGAAATTGGAGGATACCGCCCAAAACTACACCAAATGCAAGGGCATAGACAGGTTGTTTAAAGAATGGGATAAGAAAAATAGTAGAGGCTATCATAGATAAATTAAACCATACAGGCGACAATGCCGGCGCAGTAAAATGCTTCAATGAATTTAAAACCCCCATACCTAATGCTACAAGACATATAAAAAAGAGAAACGGAAACATCCACCTTGTTAAAGAGACTGTAATAGACAATTTATTCTGTATATTCGCAAAACCCGGCACTGTAAGCTCTACTATCTGCGCTGAAAATAAAATGCCTAATATGGTAAGCCCTGCCAAGATAATAGTAAAAAAGGTAAATGCGCTGGAAGCTATTCTCTTTGCCCTCTCTCTTGAACCAAGAGTTAATTCCTCTGTAAATACCGGGATAAAAGAAACAGTCAGTGAGCCTTCGCCTACAAGCCTCCTAAAAAAGTTGGGAATCCTGTAGGCAATAAAAAACACATCCGCATAAGTGCCTGCCCCAAAAAATGCAGCAATAACAGCATCCCTGACATAACCAAGGATGCGGCTCAAAAGTGTGGCGCCCCCTACAACAGAGGCTGCCTTTGTTATATTCTTAATTTCTGTCATAAAATCCTTGACAATTACGCCTTTATAGTTTAAAAGTATATGCTACAAATAAAGGGAGGCTTTTATAATGGCAACGCATAAATCAGCAATAAAAAGATACAGGCAAAACCTGAAGCACAGAAGCCGCAATATGGACATAAAATCAGCTATAAAAACTGCGATAAAAGAGGTCAAAGAAACTATAAAGGCAGGCAATGCAGAAAATGCAAAGACAGCCCTTGCAAAGGCTGTAAAGCTCCTTGACAAGGCAGTTTCCAAAAGAGCCCTTCACAGGAATAATGCATCAAGAAAGATATCCACCCTTGCTTTAGCTGTAAATTCCATAGCAACAAAATAGTTTGGACAAATTATCTTTTCTCCGAACTCTAAAACCCAAATCCCTCGCTGTCTTTAGAACATAATTCCAATATAAGTCTTTCCATCACCATATCAGGGGTTTGTCTTCCAGATTTCAGGGCTATATCCGCTTTATGAAGCGTTTTAAAAATCCTTAAGAGTTCTTTCGCAGTAAAATTTTCCCCCTGCTTAAGATAACCGCCAATATAACTCGAAAATATCCCTAATATATTGGCGATGCTATTGATTGCTACTGCCTTGCTATTGAGCGCCTTTACCCTCCAGATAATGCGAAACTGTCTGACTATCATCCCCATTATCTTTACCGGCTCTTCTCCCTGCTCAAGAATCCTTTTAAGATTTATCATGCCCCTTCGCAAGTCTCTCCTGCCTATGGAATCAGCCAGATCAAACACGGTATCAACTCTGCCATTTGCAACAGCTGTTTCTACATCCTCTATTTTTATCCTGTCCCTCTCCCCCACAAAGAGCGCCAGCTTATCAATCTCCTGTTTTATATCCATCAATTCACTGCCAACAGCCTCAAGAAAAACCCCGATTGCATCGTCATCAATCTTTTTCCCAAGCCTCTCCGCTTCTTTTTTAATCCAAAAAGGGAGTTGGGCATCGGAAGGCGCCTTAAAATAGAAAAGATAACCAGCCTTCTCCAATTCTGAAAACAATGAGAGCCTCTTATCAACCTTATCTGCTAACACAAGAAGTATGAGACAGGTTGTAGTTGCAGGGTTTTTGATATAGAAAAGAATCGCTTCTTGCTGAGACCTTGAAAGCGATTCTGCCCTGTTAATAATAACCAACCTTTTCTGAGCCACAACTGGAAAGGTCTGGGCTGTTGAAATAATTGTTTCAGCGTCTGTCTCCTTTGGATCATATGAATTATAATTCATATCCTTAAACGCAGAAGACAAAACCTTTGCCTTAATATCCTGCACCGCCTCTTCTATCAGATAGCTGTCGCCATAAAAACAATAGACTGGGAGCAGCTCTCTTCCCTTTTTAAGATTCTCAATAATCTTCAGACCATCCTGTGCCATTAAAAATCCTCTAAAATTCTTTCCTTAATTAATCTCGCCGTATCCTTTGCCATCTTCTTCGCTGCATCTAATTCTGCTGTTTTGGTTATATTTATATCCGTGGCGGTTACCTTAAAATCCTCATAATCCGTAACATATTTATCTTCCCACAAGACCTTTCCATCACTATTTCGCACAAGGCTTATCTCTAATTTAATGGTAAGCCTGTATTCCTGAATTACATCATTTCTACTAAAAGAGACAGGTGTTAAATCATAACTTTTTACAGCGCCCCTCAGCACAGCCTCAGGGTTTTCTTCAACAACCCTTACAATCCCGCTCTTTACAAACTCATCAACCAATGCGGTTGTAACAACAGTCTCAACATCAGGCTTCTGGGTCTGATTTTTTAGAAAAGGGATAGACAGCGTTGTTATATTGCCAGGCATATTTCCACCCTTGCCGGCTATGCGATAGCCGCAGGCTGTCAAGACAGTAAGCAGCAAGCAGCAAGTAGTGAGCAGTAGCTGCCTGTTGCCTATTGCATACTGCCTGCTTGATGTCTGGTTTAGGGCTTCTGATTTTTGCCCGCTCATTTTTATTTCCCGATATTTAATTTGCATCACGTTCCTGCTGCTGCCTATAATTTATGAACTGTCAGATTATACTTTTTATAATATCGGTAGGCAAGAAGAAAGAAGGCAGATAGATTTGGCGCCATGTATTTGCATGAAAAGGTAAAAGAGTGTAGAATTAAATCCTTGATTCAGGCATGCCATTTTTTTATCCAAAGAAAAAATATCACAGGATGTATATAGGCGAAATTATCAAATGTCATATCAATGAGCAAACCTGTCTTTAAAGTGAGCGGTCTCACCAAGGTTTACGCTATGGGAGAGGTGAGGGTTGATGCGCTGCGGGGCATAGATCTGGAACTCTACGAGCAGGAACTTGTTGTTATGCTCGGCCCGTCAGGAAGCGGCAAATCAACGCTCCTCAATATCATGGGCGGGCTTGATACAGCCACCGGCGGGCATGTCTCTTATCTTGGAAAAGAACTTACCAAGGCAACGGAAAAA
>JACPZB010000085.1 GCA_016195725.1 Deltaproteobacteria bacterium
AAGCTGGAACGATGCACAGGAATACATAACCAAACTCAATCAAAAATCCCCCTCTAATTCCCCCTTTGGAAAAGGGGGGCAGGGGGGATTTCGCCTTCCCACAGAGGCAGAATGGGAATATGCAGCAAGGAGCGGGGGTAAGAATGAAAAATATTCAGGCGGCAATGCTCTTGACAGCGTTGCGTGGTATAATTCAAACTCAGGCCAGAAGACGCATCCCGTAGGCACAAAAGCACCGAATGGACTTGGGATATATGACATGAGCGGGAATGTATGGGAATGGGTTCAGGACTGGTATGGAGATAACTATTATAAAAACAGCCCAAAGGATAATCCTAAGGGTGCAAGTGGTGGACAATACCGGGTGCTTCGCGGCGGTTCGTGGGGCGGCGGACCGCAGAACCTGCGGGCATCCGACCGGTTCTGGGGCGTGCCTGCGACACGGAACCACCGTCTACGGCTTCCGTCTGTCTCTTTCTTTTTCCCGCCAGTAGTTATTTTCTGAGTTCTGAAATTCTATTTTCTGGGTTTTTTAAAATCCCCCTTAAAAAAGGGGGACAAACACAACCCCCTAACCCCCTTTGATAAGGGAGAATAAATTCTTATCGTTCCCACGCTCCAGCATGGGAACGTAGCCCCGGATGCTCCGGCGTCCGGTAAGCATAAACAGGCCGCTCCGATGGAGCTAAAAAACATTTTTGCAATTTATTTCTACAGACAGTATGTTCCTACGAAGCAAAACGAAAAACAGCAATCAATCAAGGCTGAAGCCTTGAGTTACAGCAAAACACCGTAGCTCAAGCGGGTTCAATTTTGCAAATTGAACCCGAATAGTTGGTAATCGAGGGGCGGCAGGGTCTTGCTTTTTGCTCTCTGACTCATGCCTGACTGTTCAATGCAGTTTGCCGATAAAGTCTTTTGTTGCTTATACTTTATAAATTTCCTTCCTGTGTCCTACTTTATGGAGAGTAATTACCCGTTTAAGATAATCAACTTCATATATAGCCCGCCAATCACCTATCCTTAATTTGTAAAATCCTGACAACATGCCTTTTAGGGGAATAAGGGGAATGTTATCTATGTTTTCTGACAACCATTCAATTTTATCTGTAATTCTTTGTGCCGATGGCTTATCAATTTTGGATAAATCATTAATGGCTTTAGGCAGGATAATTACTTGATACATTATTTGAGTCCTAATCTCTTTTTCACTTCTTTAAGAGGCAATCCTTCCCCTCTTTCTTTCTGCCGCCTTGACTCTTTTAAACTTTTTTCTGCTTCACCCCTTAATTCAAGCCCATAATCAGGATCCATTACTTCATAAACAACATCTTTGATAAGAGTTTTTAACTCATCTGCTGTCATGTTCATTACTTTTATCTTTTTTGCAAGAGAATGCATGAAACCTCCTTTCTACTATTTGAAATACAAAAGCAGGAGACACAAAACCTTTCTTTTTACTATTTAACCACACTTTCATTTAACTTTCAATCTTCACTTTCAACATTCACTATCAGGGGTTGTTGAAAAGGCCGTATTGCACTCCAAAGTTGTCATCTTCCAGACGGGCAGAGGGTCTTGTTTTTTGCTGTTAGAAATTAAGGAAATTAAAGGGGGAGGGGAATGACAGAAAAATTACCCTCCTATAAAACTCATTGTCCTGCTGCATTTCTTAAAGATATTCTCGCTGATGTGATGTTTTTCTGGCTTCTTCCTTACTGCATTGAATAAAAGGTCTTCAAGCTCCTTGTCAGTGCAGCCGTTTCGCAGCGCAGTTTTTATATCTATCTCATCATCAGAAAACAGGCATGTTCTGAGTTTTCCATCTGCGGTAAGCCTAAGTCTGTTGCACGAGCTGCAAAAATGATCTGATACCGGACTTATCAAACCTATCTCGCCAATGCCATCTTTAAAGCTATATCTCTTTGCAGGGCCTGTCCTCTTTTCAGGGTTTCCAAGCGGCACAAGCTCCTGAAAGCTGTTTATTGTCTTCATAAGCTCCGATGCTGAAATATACTTGTCTCTTTGCCATGCCTCCTCTGCCTCAAACGGCATATACTCTATAAACCTTATATGAAAGGATTTTGTTTTTGTTAATAGCGCGAAATCTAAAATCTCATCATCATTAAATCCCCTTATTACAACGCAGTTTATCTTTACAGGGCTCAAACCTATTCGCTCTGCTTCTTCAATCCCTTCCAGTACCTGAGAGAGAAGATCTCCCCTTGTTATCTTATGAAACCTGTCGCATTTTAAAGAGTCAAGACTTACATTCACCCGTTTAAGGCCTCCCCTTTTTAAAGAGGATGCAAACTCTTTCAAAAGCACGCCGTTTGTTGTAAGGCTTAAGTCTTCAACCCCCTTTAATTTTGCCAATTCTTCTATAAATCCAACAATACCTTTACGGACAAGCGGCTCCCCGCCGGTAAGCCTTATCTTTGTTATTCCGTGCCTTACTGCAACATTTGCAATTCTCAAGAGTTCTTCATAACGTAAGATATTGTCGGAATCTGTAAGAGGTATGCCGTCTGCCGGCATGCAATAGATGCACCTTAGGTTGCAGCGGTCTGTAACAGATATCCGCAGGTAGTCTATTGGGCGGTTGTATGAGTCAACGAGTTTTGACATTAGTCTCTCTCATTTTCAGGCGCAGAAGAATCAGCAGGCGGTTTTTCTTCTGCTGAGCCTTTATCCATTTCAAAAAATCTTTCAGGGGCGGCGGCTCCATCAGCAGCGGGTTGGTTTTGAACAACTGACGGTGCTGTGCCCTCTTTAAATACCTCAAAGATTGCCTTCTCTGTTGCTGGTGTTGCCGGCATACCTGTTAGTTTATCTATTTTAATAAATACAACACCATCGGGGGTTTGAAAATTTTTCATTGAAGTCCCTTCAACTGCCCTCTGCATGAATTTCAGCCATATCGGCAATGCTGCCCTGGCACCTGTTTCCATATAACCGAGAGACCTCTCGTCATCATAGCCTATCCATGCGCCCGCAATAAGATCAGGAGTGAAGCCTATAAACCATGCATCATTGAGATTGTTGGTAGTTCCTGTTTTGCCGGCAGCAGGCCTTCCAAGGGCTTTTGCCTTTTGCCCTGTGCCTTCCTGTATCACGCCTTGCAAAAGGTTAGTCATAAGATAGGCGGTTTGCGGACTTAAAACATCCCGCGAGGTTGGGAGGGTTTCTTCAATCCTATTTCCTGCCTTGTCCGTAATCTTTGTTATAAATATTGGTTCAGCCCTTTTCCCCATATTGGCGAAGGTGGAATAGGCGTTGGTCAGCTCCAGCAGCGAAAGGCTTGATGAGCCTAATGCTAAGGATAAATCATTGGGCAACGGAGACTGAATGCCGAGCTTTTTTGCATACTCAATTGCATAACCGGCCCCGATATCCTTTAATATCTTTATTGTTACAACATTTCTCGAGTGGGTCAGCGCCTGCCTGAATGTCGTGGGACCGTAAAATTTTTCATCAAAGTTTCTCGGTTTCCACTCAGTCTCTGTTTCAACGCCTGTTACCGGAGCCTTTACGGTTTCTTCAAAGATAAGCGGCGAGTCAACAATTATGGATGCAGGTGTGTAGCCCTTGTCCAGGGCAGCAGCATAAATAATGGGCTTAAATGAGCTTCCCGGCTGACGCCTTGCCTGGACAGCTCTGTTAAACTGACTTTTGGTAAAGTCTGCCCCGCCTACCATTGCCCTTACATAGCCTGTCCCAGGCTCTAATGCAAGGAGACATGCCTGCGCAAGAGGCTCCTGTTCCAGCAGAACAGATATAGTTTCATCATTGTTTTCAGGAAGGTTTTTTACCTTCACCTTTATTGCATCGCCCTTTCTTATAGTCCTGGTGAGTTCTTGGTTCTTAGCGGCGTCAGGGTCTTGAGTCGGATTGTATAGTTTTGCCCATGCTGCATCCTCAAAGGTAAGTTTTGCATTATAATTTCCAAGGGCTAATGAAAAATATTGCTCTGGTGTATTTACTGCTGTTACCAGTCCTTCATATATCTTTCCTGCCTCAGGCCGTTTCCCATTTAATTCTGTATTTATTTCATTGAGAAACGCATCAATATCTTCCTTTTTTGTTAAAGTCTTCTCTGTCCCTCGGTAACCCAGCCTTCTGTCATGCTCCGTTAAACCAAGGGCCACTGCCTCGTTTGCAGCCTTCTGGAGTTCTACATTCAGCGTGGTATACACTTGAAGCCCGCCTCTATAAAGCAAGTCTTCGCCGTATTTTTCATCTATATATCTGCGGATATGCTCTGTAAAATACGGCCCTACCCATAAGCTCTTTATCTCTTTTGGCTTTAGTTTGATGGAATATCTGATTGCCTTTTCTTGTTCCTCTCTTGCAATGAAAGCTTCTTCCAGCATTCTTCTCAGCACATACTCCTGTCGGTTCTTTGCCTCGTCAGGATAATAGTAAGGAGAATATTTGCTTGGCGCTTTAGGCAGTCCTGCGAGAAGCGCTGCCTCGGCAAGATTTATGTTTTCTACATCCTTGCCAAAATATGTCTCTGCCGCTGCCTGGACGCCATAGGCGCCGTTTCCGAGATATATCTGGTTTAAATAAAGATAGAGGATATCGTCTTTTGAGAGGCTTTTTTCAATCCGATAAGCCAGCAAGGCCTCTTTAATCTTTCTTGAGATGCTTCTTTCCGGGGTAAGAAAAAACGACTTTGCCACCTGCTGAGTAATCGTGCTTCCGCCCTGGACTATCTTTCCTGCTGTAATATTTCTATACAATGCCCTCAATATGCTCCAATAATCTACGCCCTTGTGCTGGTAAAACATGGCGTCTTCAGCAGATAGAAATGCCTTAACAAGATGAGGCGGAATCTTGGAAAATGGGACTACAATTCTCCTCTCTGTATAAAATTCGCCAACTACCTGACCGTCATGAGAATATACCTTTGTAATTATGTTGGGATTGTATTCATACAATGAATTCAACGAAGGGAGGCCGTGGGCAAAATAAAAATATATGCCAAGCGGCAGCGCTATTGCCGTAAGGATAAGCAAGACGATAATTACAAGAAGCCGTTTTAATCTGTTTTTGGATTTGCTCATTGTATTCATAGACGATTAATAATAACAAAAAAACTAAAACTAGGCAAGGATACAGACAACCCCAACGGATATTCTTAATATATTTTCTGTGTAATATTGTCTTGACAACATTACATCTTTAGCGGTATAAAAAAATATATATCCTAATATATGTGATTTAAAGTAATATGCGTCCTAATGTAGCGCTCTTTTCAGTTTTGTTGTATCGGGGGGGTTAAAGATATAAAGATATTACAAATAAGGATAGAGAGATTCAACAAGGAGCAGTTTATTTATGCCAGAAAAAAGGAATATCACAAGGCATCGTAAGAGGCTGCAGCTGAGATACGGTACTGAGTCTGAGTCACCTGTGACGATGGCATTTACCGAGGACATCTCCGAAGATGGTCTTTTCATAAGAACAACCCGAATATATCCGCTGAATACCAATCTCAATATTGAACTATTCACCAAGGATGGCAATGGTGTCGTAAATATTCAAGGCGTGGTGAGGTGGGTAAAGGCAGTGCCATCAACCCTTATTCATGGGGCAAAAAAAGGGGGAATGGGGGTGAAAATAATAAGTATAACAGCAGGGGAAGGCATTTATAAAAAATTGTTGCAATCAAACTGACAGATATGGCAGAAGACGATATAAAAAAGCGCAAACAGGTCAGACTCTTAGTTAAAAAAGAGGTTGTGATAAATGATGCTGTTAAAGGCTATGCCCTGGATATAAGCGAAGGCGGCATGTTCATATATACCCATATCCCGTTTCCAAAGGATAAGCTGCTTGATTTGAGTTTTAGACTTGCGGAAGGCGATATCCCTATGAATGTACAAGGCACAGTGCGGTTGGTGCAGGAAGGCGTGGGGGTTGGGGTGGTATTTAGCAATATCAGTCAGGTTAACGGGGAAAAAATAAAAAGATTTATAGAAGAGAATTTAGATGCCCATCCTCTTGGACTGGAGGCGGCGGCTCTGGATGCAAGAAAGAAAATTCTCATTGTAGATGATTCAGCTACTGCAAGAACCATCTATAAAAATAAACTGGCGCTTATGGGGTTTGTTATAAGAGAAGCCTCAGGCGGCACTGAGGCAATAAAGGCCTTGGGCAAAGAGAGGCTTGACCTTATCATACTGGATATGCAGATGGAAGACATGGATGGCGTGAAGCTTCTGCAGCTTTTACGAACCAATGAAGAGTGGAAGCAGATAAAGGTTATTGTACTCTCTGGCAGGCTAACGCCGCAGGACGCTGAAAGGGTATCTGCATTTAGTGTATCAGACATTCTTCCGAAAATGACAACAACCCCTAATAAGCTTGCAGAAAGGGCGAAGCAGATACTGGAAGAGTAGACACCCTATCCTTTTTTAGATGCGTTTGTAGACTAACCACACACACCTCGTCCTGAAGGGCGGACATTTTATGTGTGGGCAAAACCAAGAGATTTTTCGGCTTGACAACCTCTATTTCTTATCTTAATATTTACACCATGGTAACATCTCATCAATAAGCCTCTTTCTTCTTTTACAGGAGTATGAGAACCATGCCTTCTGCAAAGAATAATAATTTAAAATTAAATAAAACTCTTGAGCACATTATGAAAGAGAGGTTTGTTCACAGCCTTTCTCACATCATCTATGATAAGGTTTCAATGCTCTATCACATTGATAAGGAGTCAGAAGAGTTGATGTCGCAGATAGCCTCAAAGGTCGTGGCAGGAATGTTTTGTTTAGAATATCTATCGCATATCCATTCGCTGATAAAGGAAAAGGCCGGGCTCAAGGAGGATATTACAGCAGTAGATTTGTCAGACGAGGGTTTTATAGCCGATCTAAAGACAAGACTTTCCAATAAAGGGACTGCCGCGCCTTTCAAGAAAGCCGCCCGCCTTTTAAAGAAATTCTTGGATTCCATAGACATAAAGACCTTGGATGATTTGACAAAGGTGGCGCATACAGGCGATTATCTTTTATCTTCTTTGCAGGATATGAAGGATTCCGGTCATGACGAATATAACCTGTGGCTGTCTTCAATCCCGTATTATTATGAGAAGGACCTGCGGCACCTCGGCCTTATGAAGACAAGGCTTGATTCATTTGCAGATGAGCATATTCCAGATAATTATACAGCGTCTTTTTGGAACGGACAATTTCCTGTCGAATCTTTTCATCAGGAGAAGATATATTCCAATCACCGTATAAATCTTAACGCACATCTCCCCTCAGAGACAACCGAGAAAGGTTTTTTCCCATGCGTTAGGTCAAGAGGCAGAAATAAAGGGATATATTCAAAGGCAAGGAGTTAGGTCTTGCACATCAAAGAGAAACTCAAGGGTATTGATTTCCTCTTTAAAAAGGTATGTGCAAACAGGAACTCTATATTTCCTGCAAAGATAAAGGCGGGCAATATAGAGATGAAGCGGGAAATAAAACATTCCTTTGATATTCCCTCTGGAACTCATAGTAATAAGTTCAGTATAGTTGTCAGAGATAAAGTTTCATTTCACCCAGGAACAGGACCGTTTGATATAGAGATAGTGGTAGTCGGTTTTTCCTTTCTTAAAGAAAAGATCAAGACATCCAAGCTTAATGCCCTGCTCAAGGATAGCGACAATATAAACTTCCTTATAAATCAATGCCTGCCTCATACCTCAGCTGCTGTAGCCTATCTTACAGACAAAATGGGTTTTAGCCCTATTATCCTTGCTCCCAAATTTCCCTTCTCAAGGGAGGAGTAAAACCTTGCGCGTAGATTTTCCTATAGATGAAAGGTCCTTAAGATATGTGGAATCAATGGAGGATGATCCTGACATAAAGGCAATTATTTCCATTCTTTTGGACAAGCAAAAGGAAGACTTCTACAACTATGCATCCATAATATGTTTTTGCTACAGGGAAGAGGACCTCATCAACCTGCCTGATATAAAACACCTTCCCCATAAAGTAAAGGCGTGGATAAAGCGAAAGAGTTTTGACAGGGACCCTACTTACTTTACATTTTTCAAGCACCTGTTTTCGCTTTACTCGGGTTTTGTTCAGACATATGAAGGATGGGACAAGCTCGGCAAGCACAGGAGCGTAATTCCGGAGGCCTATATCTATCACAGGACAAAAGAAAGGTATGCCTCAAAGCCCGCGGTTAAAGTTGAGAGGGAGTGTTTTGTTGTGATAGACGGGTGGGACAGCCGCATACATAGGAGCAAAGAGGTGGGGCAGAAGGTTGACATTGGCGTATGGGATGATGCTGCGCAGCACGGAGAGGTTTACGAGGTAAAGGTCAAGATGTATATTAAGGAAAAAGAGCATCAGCTTGAATTTATAGAGACAATAAGAAAGGTATCCAGTAGAAGGATTGATGTCTTTCTTGCAAGCTTTGCGCCTAAACATGTTGTGCTTCACCACCTCAGGACATTTTTTCCGGGTAGAAACTTGGACCAGATAAATGTGTTAGGGGTGGATGAATTGCAGAATCTGTAAAATTGGGAATTAGAAAACAGGAAATAGAAAATAACACAAGGTCTTTCCTCATTTCTCTTTTCTGTATTAAATGAAGTTGGTAGGGAGGGTATGAAGAAGGATGTGATAAACACAGATAAAGCGCCTAAGGTGATTGGGCCTTATTCGCAGGCAGTAAAGGCAAATGGCTTTATATTTGTTTCAGGTCAGATACCAATAGACCCCAATACAAATGATGTTATAAAAGGTGATATTGCAGAGCAGACCAGGCAGGTTTTAAAACAGATAAGCAATATCCTTGAGGCCGCAGGCAGCAGCCTTAAAGATGTGGCAAAAACTACAGTGTATCTAAAGGATTTAAACAAATTTGGCGAGATGAACCATGTATATGGTGAATTTTTTACAGCCCCATTTCCAGCAAGGGCAACTGTGGAGGTAAGCAATCTTCCCAAAGGGGTGGATATTGAAATAGATGCTGTGGCAGTGGAGAGAAGCAGGCAGTAAAGAGTTGAGTTAAAAGCGGCTTAAGCGCCTGCTGCTTACCACACATGCTGCCTACTATATTTTATGCTGCCTTGGTTACAAAACCTGACCTTAAACACCTTGTGCAGACGCGAATTCTCTTTACTTGTCTCTGGGAAACAGCCTTTACTGTTTGGAGATTAGGATTCCTGCGCCTCTTAGTCTTATTATTTGCATGGCTGACGTTGTTGCCAAAACTTGGACCTTTGCCGCAAATTTCACAAACCATTGACATATTCTATAACCTCCATAGAAGAATGAAGTGTTACTGTATATCATATCTTAAAAATGAATGCAAGAATTTTTATAAAATATCCAATGCCGATAATTTAAAGAAAATGAAGGCATCATTGCGAGAGGGCGTAGTCCCCGAAGCAATCTCAAAAGATGAAATTGCTTGCTTCGCCCTACTAAGCGGGGCTTTGCTCACAATGACAGTCTATGATTTTTAGGCAAAATGACAGCAAAGAAGCTTACACTATTTATATCTCTATCAGCCCTGATAGTGCTGGTCTTTCTGTATCTGGATTTTGCGTATGACGCCGGGGCATACAAGGAAGATACAGCATCGGCAGATGCCATCATTGTGCTTGCAGGCGGATTGGGCAGGATTGATAAAGGCATTGAACTTCTTGCAAGCGGTAGGGCAGGCTATCTTATTATTGCAGGAGCAGATAAAGATGCGAGCCTGAAATCAATATTTTTCAGAAAGGATATCAAGCTGGATACAGAAAACATTATAATAGAAAAAAGATCCACAAGCACATATGAAAATGCCACTGAGACAAAGAAAATCATTAAAAGCAAAGGCATCGAATCAGTAATCCTTATAACCTCGTATTACCACATGAAAAGGGCATCCTATATCTTCCAGCACATACTTCCTTCAAAGGTTAATTTATATCTTTATCCTGTTTCAACTCCAAACTTTGATGAGACAAAATGGTGGAGAGGGAGAGGGCCGGTTTTGCTGGCAGTTGAGTTTTTTAAGTTCTACTGGTATCGTTTCTGGGTTTGAAACAGACCCACGACACGAGACCGCACACTAAAGTTTAAGGTCTTCGGTTTTATTATGTCTGGGGTCTGTGGTCTTCCGGCAGTCTATATCTCTTGCCTGCAAACTGGATATTGGCAGGGTCATCGCATCTTGGCGGCGACACTGCGTGTACTCCGCCGCACTTTGTACACTTAGCCACAAAAGTTCTCATGATAAAGGTCTCACCACATCCTTGACACTTAGCCTCCAAGCCGCCATTAGGGATTGGCGCATTCCTTACAGCGCCGCCGTGTGCGTTATAAACAAACTCAACCAATTCTAAACCTTCTGAAAAGGGACCTGCGCCTGTAGAACAGCTTCCGCACTCACCCATTGTATAAACCTCCTTTTTAACTCGTAATTTCCTGTAGTTTCCTACAGGGTTGCCTTCTATTTCCCTCCCCTGATGTAACATCGGGGGAGGATTAGGTGGATTCTGATGCGTGTTGTGTTATTCTGAGCAGAGCGAGAAATCTCATTTTTTAAAATTATATCTAACTTGTTTCTAAAAATCAACAACTGAATACCGCCGCCTTTTATAAACTGTTTTTAGGCTAATATGAGGTCTTCAGAATTTGTCTTTGGTATTAGTCAAAATTGCGTACTTTCCGTTCGTATCCAGCAATGTTAAGTTAACCTCTGCTGTAAGTTTTTTTATATATTTTTCCTCTGTTATAACTAATATGCTTTGAGAGTTTTTTATATCCATAAGCTCTTTCACTCCTCCTTCGCCCTCAAGTTTAAGAAACCTTTTTCTGCTATAGAAAGCTATGCTCGGTTGATTTATCTCATAGGTTGCAAGCACCCCCTCATGCCCTAAATTTTTTCTGGCATAGAGGGAATATTGATAAAGCGTTTTCTGGAGGTAAATGTTGACGAATGACGCAGCATATACCCTCATCAGTATAAGTAACACAGCAGCAGCTACGGCTATTCCTCCTATTGAGAAAAGATGGGGTTTTTTTATCATTGCAATGCCCATGATGGCGATTGTCAGGCAGGTTGCAGCTACCCCCCAGAAAAAGAGGGATGGCGGGAAGGTTGCCCCCGCTGTTATCTCCTTTGGCAGATAGTAGGATGTTATTGCTGGAAGAGAGAAGTATATTATTGCCATGAGCAGAGAAATGATTATAAGAAAACCGCAGGATATGTATAGCCAGTTTTTTTCCATTTTTCTCTCCGCAAGGTTATTCATTATAAGACCGGTCATAATTGCCATTGCCGGAAGGGCAGGCAGAATATAGCTTGGTTCCTTTGTCCCTGCGAAAGAGAAGAATATGAATATAGCAAGAAACCAGATTGTCCCAAAGAGATATATCCCTTTTTCTTTGAAGCATTTATAAATGGCATTGGGCAAGAAGGCAACCCAGGGAAAGAAGCCGATAAGGATGACGAGCATATAGTAATATAGCGGGCCGCTCTGGCCGGTGATGACCCCTGTGTATCTCTTGAAGTGGTGTTTTATTATAAATGCATTAAAAAAATCCCATCCGTTTGTGGAGAACTGGGCTATATACCAGGGAGAAGCAATTGCTAAAAATATGAATACAAACCTTGGAGCCAACAGCTGCTTTATTTCTCTCAACTCCCTTACTGACATAAGATAGAAGAAGATAATCATTGAGGGGAAGAGAATCCCTATTATCCCTTTTGTAAGGCAAGCCATAGCTGCAGAGACCCAGGAGAGGAGATACCAGTAATTGCTGGGCGGAAAGGTAAGAGACGCGACGTGCAATGATTTTGCTTTGCCTTGATGAAAACCTAAATAAAAACTGCAAAGCGATGCTGTTATAAAAAAGGTCAGTGTTGCATCCAGGACTGCCGCATGGCTATGGGCAAAGAATTCTAAATTTAATAGGAGGCATAGACCTGTTAGGATTCCTGCTGTTTGGCCATAGAGCCTTTTTACAAAAAAGAAGGTCATTGCTGCAAGGGCAACTCCAAAGGAAGCAGAGACAGACCTTGCAGCGAATTCTGTTGTGCCTAAAAGTTTAAAGGCAAAGGCCTGAAGCCAATAAAAAAGAATTGGTTTATCGTAGAATGGTTCGTAATTGTAGGATGGCGTAATGTAATTGCCTGTCTCAAGCATTTCTCTTGTTGCCGCTGAATATACAGCCTCATCTACATCAAAGAGCAGAAGGCCGCCTAACTTAAAAAATGAGATAAATACTGCCAGAGTGAGAAAGAAGACGGTCTGCCAGTGCTTTCTTGCAGGGGGAAATAAAAATATGCCGATGCCGATTCCAAGCAAGGCGCCGCCTATAATGTCTGATGGAAAATGGGAACCCAGATAAATTCTGGAAAGGCCAACCATTGTAGCTATAATATAGAAGATTGGAGACAGCCTTGGATATGACCTTGATAGCGAATATGCAAGGGCAAACGATACGGTTGTGTGGCCTGATGGGAATGAGTCAAATCTTCCACTAAAGTCAAAGATTGATGGATTTTCTATTAGGGAAATGAGGTCTGTATCGCTAAAACTTGGTCTCGGCCTTTCAAAGGCCGTTTTGAATATTTGGACAAAAACTCCAGCTATTAGGATAACAGCGGCGCCGTAAATACCGCTATTACGGATATCTTCTTTTTTGAGTATAATTCCTAATATAAAGAGGAAGATGCATATACCTGTAAGGGTTAAGCCATCACCCAGTATACTCAAAAATTGCGCCATCCATGCAAGTCTTTCCGCATGGATTTTATATAAAAGCGAATCTATATGCATGCTAAAGCGAAATATGGCAAGCAAGGGGGGGAAAATGAACCACCCTGTTGAAAAACCGTCGTAATGCCGCTGCGCGGAGCGATTTTAGCGGTTGCGCATCTCCTCCCCTGATTAAATCAGGGGCAATCGGTGGTGGTGAAGCAAACCGACGAAGTCGTTGCAAGGACAATGCCCGCGGCAATCCCAGATTCCTCCCTCCCTGCTTCGCCTTTGGCTCGCAACTGTGGTTCTAAACAGACCCTGCAGTCTCCTACTTATTGATTTATTTAGATGCGAGATTGCTTCCCCTTCCCTGAACCCTATCCTGGCGCCAGGCCAGGGTTGATTCAGCGTTAGGGCTTCGGTTCGCCTGCTTGCAATGACCACAAAAAGACTTTTTCAACAACCTGCTATAATTAATATTATTCTCATCCGTCATAAATTTTGCATACTATAACAGATATTTACTCCTGTAGCAAGCACAGGAGTTTTCAACGCTAAATTGCTCTGAAATTTTTCTTGCATAATGATTACAATATGTTTAAACTATTTTCCCAATAAAAAAAGGAGGACTTATGGAGAATGCAAAGGTTATACTTATTTATAGTTTGATATTTATTGCGATGCTTGCTGTTATATTTGTCAGCGGGAGATATCTGAAAAAGATTCCCACTCATGCAGCAAAGAGGATAAACCAAATAAGTTTCAGCCTTGCCATAGCCAGCGGCATTCTGCTGTATATATTGCATAAGGCAGTCTTTATGTATCTCTTTCTTTCCTTTCTCGTAGTATTTTTTATGTTTTTCAATTATAAAGATGAGGGTTAATCTACTCCTTCTATTTCAACTCCAATTGTTTTTAATAACCTTGCTGTTACACCAATGCCTTCAAGCAGTTTGTTGTTCTTATAAATAAACCTTACACCGCAGGAAGGGCTCTTTTCTTTCAGGAGAGCCTTTTTTATATCAAAAAGTTTGACAATCCTTAAGACTTCATTGGCGCCATCTATAAATTCTTTTGTTGCATCCCTGCCATTTATATCAATGACCTTGTCAGACGATATTTCAGCCTGCGGTCTTGGTGTGGGTAAGCCGCCGAGCTGTTCAGGGCATACCGGAATTAAGTTTTTATATGAATACCTTTTGAGCAAATCCTCGCGGAGGGCATTTGTTCCGTTATAACGGCAGTTTATTCCCGTAAGGCAGGCGCTGATGAGAATAGGGCTGTTTGTTTGGTTCATTATGGATTGTTGAGGAGATAAATCAAAAATCAAAAATTATATCTTAACCCTTTAAAGTTTATCCTATAAGCTAATCCAATTTCTCAATTTTGTTTTGTCATTTTGTATTTCAATCTTTGATATTTGGTTTGTTCGGGAAGGTCTTATTTAAAAATCTCTACCTGTGGATTTTCTAATACACCTGCTATTTCTGGCTGATCTTTTACGATGACCTTCCTTCCTTTAACTTCAATTCTTCCTTCTGCAAAAAATTGAATTGCCTGAGGATATATTCTATGCTCTTGTTTTAAAATCCTTTGAGCGAGGGTTTCTTCTGTATCATCGGTATGGACAGGTACCACTGCCTGAATGATAATCGGGCCTGTGTCAATGCCCTCATCAACAATATGCACTGTGCATCCGGAGAATTTTACGCCATAGTCAACCGCCTTTTTCTGGACATGGAGTCCGGGAAATGCAGGAAGCAGGGCAGGGTGGATATTCAGAATCTTCATGGGAAAGCTTTTGATGAAGAGAGGGGTCAGAAGTCTTGTGAAACCTGCCAGAACTACAAGGTCTATTGAGTGAGATTGAAGAATATCCAGCAGATGCTTATCACAAGCTTCTCTGTTGGAGAATTTGTTGTCTTGGATAATGAAGGCGGGTATGTGGTGCTTCTTTGCCCGCGTAGTAGCATAGGCATTGGGATTGTTGCTTATGACAATCCTTATTCTGGCATCAAGCCTTTTGGCCTCTATGCTGTCTATGATGACCTGAAGATTTGTGCCGTTGCCTGAAACGAGTACGCCTAAGTTAATCATACGATTACAACAGAATCTTCTTTGTTTTTTCTTTTCCCTATTTCACCTATTAAAAATGCCTTTTCCTTTGATGTCTTTAATTTCGTGATAACCTTGTCAACATCATTTTTTGATACGATGATTACCATGCCTATCCCGCAGTTAAATGTCCTGAACATTTCCTTTTCTGATATCTTGCCTGCATTCTGTATGAATTGAAATATAAAAGGCATCTCCCATCTGTTTTTGGAAATTATAGCCTTGCAGTTATTTGGCAGTATTCTTGGTATATTCTCAATAAGCCCGCCGCCTGTTATATGTGCAATCCCTTTTATGTTCATTTGTTTTTGCAGGGCCTTTATGGTCTTTACATATATTTTTGTGGGCATGATAAGCTCATCGCCAAGATTCTTCTTGAGACCTGTTATTCTGCTTGCAGGCTTTAGTTTTAATCTGTCAAAAAGCACCTTTCTTGCCAAAGAGTATCCATTGCTATGCAAGCCGCTTGATGCAAGGCCTATTAACTTATCTCCAGGCTTGATCTCTGAACCATCTATTATCCTATCTTTTTCTACTATGCCTACAACAAAACCTGCAAGATCATACTCGCCATCTTT
Source organism: Deltaproteobacteria bacterium (assembly GCA_016195725.1). Lineage (GTDB taxonomy): Bacteria > Desulfobacterota > GWC2-55-46 > UBA9637 > UBA9637 > UBA10170. The sequence goes on from JACPZB010000085.1 coordinate 15,409, forward strand.
ATAAAAGCCAGGCATCTCTGCTGTCTCACCGCCAACTAATGCGCACTCAGCCTCCTTGCACCCCTTTGCAATACCTTTAATTACTGTGGCTGCGGTCTTTGCATTGAGCCTTCCTGTTGCAAAATAATCCAGAAAAAATAAAGGCTCTGCCCCGCTTACGAGCACATCATTTACACACATGGCAACCAGGTCTATTCCAACGGTATCGTGCCTGTTGAGTATGAATGCAATTTTTAACTTTGTCCCAACGCCGTCTGTTGATGAGACAAGCACAGGGCTTTTATATTTTTTAAGGTTAAGCGAAAACAGGGCGCCGAAACCGCCGACGCCTGCCATAACCTCCGGCCGCGATGTGTTTTTTGCAATGAGCTTTATCAGGCTTACCAGCCTTTCCCCCTCGTCTATATTTACGCCTGCTTTTTTATAGGTAGTGCCAGGCACGATAAATCCTCCGAAAAAACACCCTTCTCCTTCATCCTCTCCAGTGACGGGAGAGGGGAGGGTGAGGGGGAATCTGAATTATGATGTTGAGGTTAATCTAAATAGAGCTCAAAGTCAAATCCTTTAGAGAGAGATGTTTCAAGGAAAATTTACTTGGAATAAACAGCTTGTTTATGGTAAATAGCCTCTCATTGGTTCACTGGAGGAGGAAGCATGAAAAGGGTAGGGATTATCGCAAAGCTGAACAAGCCAGAGGCTGTCAGGATAAGCCATGATGTTATAAAATGGCTTTCTGAAAAAGGAATAGAAATATATCTGGATACTGAACTTGCCGCCAAGCTGAACTATTCAAAAAGCTATTCAGCGGCAGAACTGCCAGGTTTGGTAGAATTGATGATTGTCCTGGGCGGGGACGGAACAATGCTTTACACGGTCCGATTGATTGGCGATAAAAAAACTCCGATTCTCGGTATTAACCTCGGCAGTCTTGGTTTTCTTACAGCCATCACAATAAAAGAGATTTATCCTATATTGGAGAAGGTTATAAATGATGATTTTGAAACAGAGGAAAGGATGATGCTTTCTATTCACATACATAGTGAGGGCGGGAAGGTGTCAAAATATGCTGTCCTGAATGATGCTGTTATAAAGGGGACGTTAGCAAGGCTTATAAGTCTTGAGGCGCGTATTAATAAAGAATATGTTACAACCTACAGGGCAGACGGTCTTATTGTCTCTACACCAACAGGCTCAACTGCATATTCCCTTTCGGCAGGGGGACCAATACTTCATCCAACAATCCACTCCATTATTGTGGCCCCGATATGCCCGTTTACCTTAACCAATCGACCTGTTGTTATACCTGACTGGATGACTATTGAGATACTTCTTAAGACCGGCCAGCGCAATGTCCTTTTAACGTTAGACGGTCAGGTTGACATTTCGCTGAAGGGAGGGGATGTAATTGAGGTAAAGAGGGCCGAGGCCAGCATCTATCTTGTAAAATGTCCGGGCAAGAGCTATTTTGATATATTGAGGGAAAGGCTCATGTGGGGAGGGAAGTAAAAAGGCAGAATGCAGTAGCCAGGAGCCAGCATTCAGAATAAAGAAGGCGAGTTTTCATTCTGACTACTGACTCCTGAATTCTGTATTCTTTTTTATGCTATTAGAGCTCAATATAAAAGATTTTGCAATAATTGACAACCTGCAGATATCTTTTGGCAAGGGGCTGAATATCCTTACCGGTGAGACAGGGGCAGGTAAATCAATCATAGTGGATGCAGTTAAGCTTATCCTTGGCGACAGGGCGTCTGCAGATGATATACGATCATCAAAGGATGAGGCGGTCATAGAGGCTATGCTTGATTCAGCCTCCTGTAAAGGCATAGCAACGTTGTTGGAGACAGCAGGACTACAAAATGATGAGAATCTTGTCATAAGGCGAATCATATCCCGTTCAGGCAAGAACAAGGTTTTTATAAACGGCAGCATGGCAAATCTTGCCATGCTGCAGGACATAGGCAGCCGCATTATAGATATATACGGACAGCATGAGCATCAGTCATTGACAAGGTCTGAGGAACATATTGATATTTTAGACGGTTTCGGCAACCTTATGCCGCTCAGGCAGGAGTTTGCCGGTATTTATAAAGAATACGCCTTAATCAAATCAGAGCTTGACAATCTTACTTTAGACAGCCAGAGGCTTGTTGAAAAACAGGATTTTCTAAACTTCCAGTCCAATGAGATAGAGGCCGCTGGGCTTAAGGCAGGCGAAGACGAGGAACTCAAAAAAGAAAAGGAAATACTTGCAAATGCAGAAAAACTCTTTGAGGCGTCTAACAGCGGCCATGATATCTTGTATGCAGCCAGCGGGGCAGTATTGGAAAGAGTTGGTCATGTATTGAACAAATTGAAGGATGTGTCAAGATTTGATCAAAGGCTTAAACCAACCATAGAAACTTTAGAGACTGCTATCTCTCAACTGGAAGATGCCGCATCATTTTTAAGAGATTATAGCCAGGACATAAGCTTTGAGCCACGCAGGCTTGAAGAGGTTGATAACAGGCTTGATACCATAAACAAACTCAAGAAGAAATACGGACAGACAATTGATGCTATTTTGCAGAAAAAGGAAGAGGTGGACAGAGAGCTGGATAATATCATCCATCACGATGAAAAAATTACGGAGTTGCAAGAGAAATTAGAGAGCGCAAAAGAAAATCTCATTAAATTATCCAAAAGGCTCTCTGAAAAGAGGATAGATGCGGCAAAACTTCTCAAAAAGAAGATAGAGACTGAGCTTTCTGACCTCAATATGAAAAAGACTGTTTTTGAGGTGCGTATAGAAAAGAATAAAGATATAAACGGAGATTTTATATTGGGCGAGAAGGGGGTAGACAGGGTTGAGTTTTTCATATCTCCGAATATTGGCGAAGAGCCAAAGCCTCTGTCAAAGATTGCATCAGGCGGTGAGCTGTCAAGGATCATGCTTGCCATTAAGCGGATAACAACAACCGGCAAAATACCAGTCCTGATATTTGACGAGGTGGATGCAGGCATAGGTGGCGGCACAGCAGAGGTTGTGGGCAGGAAATTAAAAGAGGTTTCAAAGAATCATCAGGTCCTCTGCATCACCCATCTTCCGCAGATTGCCGCATATGCCGATACTCACTATTCTGTTTCAAAAGAGGTGCGTGGAGGAAGGACAGTCGCGGGAGTCAAAGAGCTTAAGGCCGATGAAAGGGTTGCAGAGCTTTCCAGAATGCTGGGCGGAGTCAAGATAACCGACAAGACAAAGGAACATGCGATAGAGATGCTGGAGAATGCAAGAAAGGAATAGATGAAGTCTAAATAACCCCTCCCGCCATCCCCTTGTATAAAAATGAGGAACATAAAATTTTGCTTTACAAAAATATATGATGGGCGTAAGTTTTAGATAAAGTATGGATGCGAAACTACAGATTGATTACTGGCTCGAATCTGCTGCCCATGACATGGAAGTAGCAGATACGCTTTTCAGAAAGGAAAGTGAAAGGGGACGGTTCTATTTGTTGAAAGGGGACGGTTCTATTTTATTGACAACCGCGTAAACTATGATAGACTTTACCCATGCCAAGAACAGCAAGGATAGCGCCAAAGGAATATATCTATCACACACTAACAAGGGGAAATAACCGTCAGGATATTTTCCGGGAACAAAGCGACCATGAAAAGTATCGTGAGATACTTCGGAAATATAAAGATAAATACAAATTCAAACTCTATCACTATGTATTTATGACCAATCATATTCATCTTGTCATTGAGCCAACAAAAGAAGGCGGAAATCTTGCCGAGATAATGAAGGGGATAAATCTATCCTATGCCCAATATTACAAATGCAAATACAACCATATAGGGCATTTCTGGCAGGATAGATACAAGAGCATCATAATATCAAGAGACAACTACTTGCTTGCCTGTGGAAGTTATGTAGAACTAAACCCTGTAAGGGCAAAGATAGTAGAAGACCCGAAAGATTACAAGTGGAGCAGTTACAATATCTATGCCTATGGCAAAAAAGACCCGCTGACAGATGAACACCCTATTTATAAAGAACTCTCTAAAAACGAAACGGAGCGAAGAAAAAAATACAGAGAGTTTGTAAAAGGGATGCTGAAAGAGAAAAAGGCGATGAAGGGCGAAATGGAGAAAAGGGTGATATATGGCAGCGAAGGTTTTACAGAGAAAGTAAAGAAAGACTATGAGGTAGAAGAAGTAATAAGGCCAAAAGGGAGACCAAAGAAAGGCAGGGAAGGGATTAAATAGAACCGTCCCCTTTTCTGCTTTTAGAACCGTCCCCTTTTCTGCTTTTCTGCTTCTTTTCTGCTTTTTTCTGCTTTTCTGCCTTTTCTGCCTGTCCCCTTTTCTTTTTTTTCTTTCTCTTTTCTTTTCTCAATAATATCGTAACTCCCTATGTTGGGTAAACCTATTTCGCTCTTTTCACACCAAATAGAACAAAAGCCAGCATGGCTGTTACTGTCCCATAAAGGAATGTCGCCTCAGGGCCTATCTTATCCCATAATGCGCCTGCTATAATGCTTGCAGGCAAAAGAGCCATTCCAACTGCCATATGATAAATTCCGAATGCAGTTGCCTTTCTTTCAGGCGGCGCAAGGCTTGCGAGATATGCCCTCTGTGTGCCTTCGCTCATGCCTTTGAAGAGACCATACAAAATAAACAAGCCCAGTATCTGATATTGATTGGCAACAAAGGCAAGCCCTGCATAGATACCAGCGTAGAATAGAAAGCTAAAGAGTATCATCTTTTTCATGCCAATCTTATCCGCCAGCATACCAAGAGGAGTCGAGGATAAAGAGTATACAAGATTGAAGATGAGATAAATAATCGGGATAAATTCTTTTGGCACGCCTACATTTTCAGCCCTGAGTATCAGGAATGCGTCGCTTGAGTTGCCGATGGAGAAGATAAAGATTACAAGGATATAAAATCTAAAATTGCCGTTAAAGTCCTTTATTGTAAGTTTTGGAATGGCTGCAGCTTCTCTTTTATGCGCCTTCTCTGTTATGAAAAATATTATTAAAATGACCGAAATGATGCCGGGGATAACTGACAGCCAGAATACGAGCCTAAAGTTATTCAAAAACAGCGCTAGCACAAAAAATGCTATTGCAGGGCCTATGACTGCGCCTAATGTATCCATAGCCCTGTGAAATCCGAATGCCTTGCCGAGGTTGTTGTTTTCTACAGAATCTGCAATGATAGCATCCCTCGGCGCTGTGCGAACTCCTTTGCCGAACCTGTCAACAAATCTTGCTGTCAGCACCTCTCCCCAACTTACAGAGATTGCCATTATCGGCCTGCTCAGGACTGATACGCCGTATCCAAGGCCCATCAAAAGCTTTCGCTTACCTAATCTATCTGAAAGCCAGCCTGAAAATACCTTTAATATGCTGGCTGTTGATTCGGCAATCCCTTCTATAATGCCTACAGTTGCCTTGCTTGCACCCAGAACCGTTGTAAGAAATATTGGCAGAATGGGATATATCATTTCAGAAGATATATCCATAAACAGGCTTACAAGCCCTGCTACGAATACATTCTTTGAAAAACCGAGGATTTTTTTGTCAGACATATTAGTTTGATTTGTAACTGATTTTCAAATATATTGCAAGTGATTATAGTATCATTAAAAAATTGTTTTAGTAATTGCTTAAATTTATATTGACTCACATATTGTAGCGGTGTATAAATATGCACAATGGAGGCTCAATGGGCAAATAAAAATGGCAGCATAAGTATCAGCACCCTCATTTGGATTTTTTTAATAGCAGTTGCAGTTTATCTTGGCATAAAATTTGTTCCTCCCTATTTTAATTATTATATGTTTAAGGTTGAGGTTGAGGCAGAGGCAGGGACAGCATATTTACATCATGACCATGATGTAATAAGACATATTATGGAGAAGGTTAAGGAGTCGGAGCTTCCAATTGATGACAAAGATATAATCATAGAAAGAAGAGAGAATACGATAGAGATTTCCATAAACTATAAGATAGAATTAAATTTTTTCAATAGCTATTATAAAACGCTTTATTTTAATATAGATGCGATTAAACCAATCAAGGCTAAGCAATAAGATTTACCCTTTTAATTTGGCCCGGTGAGGTTAAGAAAGGGAATAAAAATGGAAAAGTTATATAATTTGGACCATAGAAATACCCCCTTGTCAGATTGATAGGCAAGGGGGTATTTTTTTACGTAAGGAATAAGTATGAGTATAAAGAATATCATAGATGCAAAAGCCATAGAAAGGGCTCTTACGAGAATAGCTCACGAGATTATTGAAAAGAACAAGGGGCTTGAAGATATTGTCATACTTGGCATCCCAACCCGCGGCGTACATATTGCCAAGAGGCTAAGAGATATATTAGAAGCTACTGAAGGTGTTCATCTGCCGGTTGGCAGTGTTGATGCAACGCTTTATAGGGACGATATTGGTATGAAGCAAGATCAGCCAATGTTAAAAGAAACAGATATACCTGTCTCAATTGATAATAAAAAGATTATTATCATTGATGATGTGTTGTTTACCGGCAGGACAATCAGGGCTGCCATGAATGTGATCATGGATTTCGGCAGGCCAGCCAATATCCAGTTGGCTGTTTTAATTGACAGGGGGCATAGAGAACTGCCTATAAGGCCTGATTATGTAGGTAAAAATGTGCCAACCTCAATGCAGGAGAAGGTAAAGGTGCGCTTGAAAGAGATAGATGGCGCAGATGAGGTGGTTGTAGAGGCAGAATGAAACTCAAATCTCAAAGTAGGTAAAGATTGAGCTTACGCACCAAAACTCAAAACTACAACCTTATAACTCAAAACTAAAAAAACATTTTAGTTTGAAGGTTTTGAGTTATAGTTTTGACATTTGACTTTTGAGTTTTGAGTTCAAGTGATTATGAGACTCAAGAGAAAAGATATATTAACCATTGAAGATCTTACCAGAGATGAGATAGAGCTTATTTTATCTACCGCCGGGTCTTTTAGAGAGGTGTCTGAAAGGGAAATTAAGAAGGTTCCTACCTTAAGGGGGAGGACCATCATAAACCTCTTTTATGAGGCATCCACAAGGACAAGGACATCTTTTGAAATTGCCGCGAAGAGGATGAGCGCCGATGCAATAAATATTTCTGCATCATCAAGCAGCGTTGTAAAAGGGGAGACATTAAAAGATACCGCAAAAAATCTTGAGGCAATGAATCCTGATTGTATTGTTCTGAGACACCCTTCAAGCGGCGCGCCTGATATGCTTGCAAGGTTTGTAAAATGCCCTGTTATAAATGCAGGGGATGGCAGCCATGAGCATCCGAGTCAGGCGCTTCTCGATTTATTAACGATTAAGGAAAAATTGGGCAGAATAGACGGATTGAAGATTACGATAGTTGGGGATATAGCCCATAGCAGAGTGGCAAGAAGCAACATATATGGTTTTACAAAGCTTGGTGCAAAGGTGAATGTTGTTGCAGCGCCTACAATGATGCCGATGGGGATTGAGGAGATGGGATGCACTATAATCAATAGGGTAGAAGATGCAATAAGTGTTGCAGATGTGATTATGATATTAAGGGTTCAACTGGAAAGGCATAAGGTGCCCCTTTTCCCGAGCTTGAGGGAATATTCAAGACTTTTTGGCTTAGATAAGGAAAAGATGGAAAGGGCAAAAAAGGATGTTGTTATATTGCATCCAGGGCCGATAAATAGAGGTGTGGAAATATCACCTGAGATTGCTGATGGACCGTATTCCCTTATTTTAGATCAGGTAAAAAATGGTGTGGCTGTGAGGATGGCGCTCTTTTATCTGTTGTTAGGAGGCGGTCGTGAATAAGTTGTTAATTAAAGGTGGAAGGGTAATTGACCCGGTTAACAATATTGATAGTTTATTTGATATTTATTCAATAGGCGGTAAGATTGCTGCTGTAAAACCTGCAATCCCCACTAACCCCCCTTTAGAAAAGGGGGGGAGGGAGGATTTGAATGATTTGACCGTAATAGACGCAACAGGTTTGGTTGTCTGCCCCGGTTTTATTGATATGCATACGCATTTAAGGGAGCCCGGCTATGAATATAAAGAGACTATACAGACCGGCACAATGGCTGCGGCAGCAGGAGGGTTTACATCAATTGCGTGCATGGCGAATACGGATCCTGTAAACGATAATGCATCGGTTACAAGATACATACTTAAGAAGGCTCAAGAACAAGGCGCTGTCAATGTATATCCTGTCGGCGCGGTAAGCAAGGGTTTGAAAGGAGAGGCATTGGCTGAGATTGGCGAGCTCAAAGAGGCTGGATGTGCAGCAATTTCTGATGACGGGAGGCCTGTCATGAACAGCGGTTTCATGAGATTGGCCATGGAATATGCAAAAACCTTTAACCTCTTAGTTATTAGCCATTGTGAAGATACAGGACTTTCTTCTGAGGGCGTGATGAATGAGGGTTGGATTGCAACGAAGCTCGGATTAAAGGGCATACCCAATTGTGCTGAAGATATTATGGCGGCTCGGGATATTGTCCTGTCAGCGCTCACTAATTGCAGACTGCATATTGCGCATATAAGCACCGCAGGTTCTGTTGAGCTTGTTAGGATAGCAAAGGCTAAAGGTCTGAATGTGACAGCAGAGGCTGCGCCCCACCACTTTACATTGTCAGATGAGGCTGTTATCGGTTATAATACCAATGCTAAAATGAGTCCGCCTCTGAGGGGCAAAGACGATATAGAGGCATTGAGGCAAGGGCTTAAGCACGGGACAATAGATGTTATTGCAACCGACCACGCGCCTCAGGCGCTTGTTGAAAAGGATGTTGAGTTTGATAAAGCGTCAAATGGCATCATTGGATTAGAAACTGCATTGCCGTTATCGTTAAGGCTTGTTCATGATAATGTTTTAGACTTGTCGGGTTTGATTAAAAAGATGTCTGTGAACCCAGCCATGCTCCTTGGGCTTGATGCCAAGGGGACATTAAAAGTTGGGGCTGATGCTGATATAACAATTATTGATTTGAATAAAGAATGGATTGTCAATGCCAAAGAATTAAAATCAAAAAGCAGGAATACTCCGTTTGACGGATGGAAGATGAAGGGACGGGTTGTAAAGACGATTGTGGCAGGGAAGGTAGTTTATGAAGCATGAGATAATAAAACTTTTACAGCCATATTTTGAGAAAAGAGATGACATTATTATGGCCTTTCTCTTCGGTTCATGGGCAAGCGATAAAGGGGGAATGGAATCGGATGTTGATGTGGCAGTCTATTTCAAACCTAAGACAGGCAGGCTTGAATGGGAAGATGCTGATGCGAGGTATGACGGGGAAGCTGTTTTGTGGCGAGAGATAGAGGGGCTTTTAGGCAGAGAGGTTGATCTGCTGGTTCTCAACAGGGCTGCATCGGGCATTGCTGAAAGTGCCATAAGCGGTATGCCTGTTATTATAAAGGACAGGGACTTGTATATGGACTTTATGATGAAGGTAACATCCGAGGCTGCGGACTACAGGGAATTTGTTATGAGTTACTGGAAATTGAAAGAGGAGATGAGGACGCATGCTTGCAAATAGAGATAAAGAGCGGCTTGCAAAACATCTGGATTTTTTTACAAGCGAATTGGGAGATTTTCAGAAATTCAGGGAATATACATGGAATGATTATCAGTTTGACAGGGATAAACGCAGAAACATTGAAAGGTGGATTGAAAATCTTACCAATTCAGTTATTGATATGGCCAAAATATTTCTTGCCGGTGAAGACTTTCCTATGCCTCAAACCTATAAAGAGGCGCTGTTTGCTTTTGGAGCCAGATATTTTAATGAGGATTTCGGCAAAAAGATTGAGACATGGGGAGTTTTAAGAAATATCGTTGCCCATGAATATCTGGATATAAGATGGAATTCCATTAAGACATTTATTGGGACAAGCCGGCCATTTTTAGAAGATATACATCATAAAGTCAAAGAAATTCTACTACATGGAGAAGGCAAATGAAGGCAAAGGTTTATGTCACATTTAAAAAAGGTGTTCTTGACCCGCAAGGCAAGGCTGTAGGCGCCGCACTTGAATCTATGGGGTATCATGAGGTCAAGAGCCTGAGGATAGGCAAGTTTATAGAGATTGACTTGAACGGTCTGTCAAAGACAGAGGCTGAAGAAAGGCTCAAAGAGATGTGTAAAAAACTTCTGGCAAATACGGTTGTTGAAGACTATAAGGTGGAGATAGAATGAAATTCGGCATCATAGTATTCCCTGGTTCCAACTGCGACCATGACTGCTACCATGCGGCAAAGCATGTATTTGGTCAGGATGCAGAATATATCTGGCACAAGGAGACAAGCGTGAAAGGTTTTGACTGCATTATTCTTCCTGGCGGATTTTCCTATGGTGACTATTTAAGAACCGGCGCCATTGCCAGATTCTCGCCTGTCATGAATGAGGTTATTAAATTTGCGAGTAGAGGCGGCCTTGTCCTCGGCATATGTAACGGTTTTCAGATATTGACGGAGGCAGGGCTTTTACCCGGTGTATTGATGAGAAATAAAGGCTTAAGGTTTATATGCCAAAGTGTTTATATCAGAGTAGAAAATAATCAAACAATATTTACCAAGGCTTACCAAAAAGGGCAGATTTTACATATTCCAATTGCCCATGCAGACGGAAATTATTTTGCAGATAAGGATGCCATCAAGAGACTGGAAGACAACAATCAGATAATCTTCAGATATTCTACGAAAGACGGGCAAATCACGGATGATGCAAATCCAAATGGTTCTCTTAACAATATTGCGGGTGTGGTAAATGAAAATGGCAATGTTTTTGGCACCATGCCGCATCCGGAAAGGGTTTGTGAATCACTGCTTGGGGGCGATGACGGCAGAGGTGTTTTTGAAGGTATTCTTTCCATTGTCTCTTAGATGCTTGCAGTTTGAATTTTATGTCAGCATACAGCCAAAATAATTTCATAAAAGAGAGGCTTGAACTCTTTGACTTTATTTTGAAAGGGGGGTTTGACCTGAAAACAGGCAAGTTATGGATAATAGAGCCTTTTCAACTGAGATTCCGTTTAGGCGAATCTATAAAAGATTTAAAAATACCTTACCTGTTTGGCGGAGAGGATGAATCTATAATAGAAAAAGCTATTGTAGCGTTAATAGTGCTTTTAAAAAGACGTTTTGAGCCATATGTAGAGACTGGAATAAAAGACAGTCTTTCTTCACTTCTCGATATCGAAACCGCCTTGATAGAAAAAACTTACAGAACTGATTATTTCCTGCCGGATTCAGTGGAGAAAAATATTGCAAGCGAAATATTAACCACTACGCCGGTGATTGATAGTGGAATATTAAAGACATGGCTTGGCTCAAACGGTTATGGGAAGGCATACTATGTGCTGTGTAAAGCGATATTAAGAAAGGCTGTATTAGAAGAACTGCACTTGGAAGGTATGGAGAGAACATCATTCTTGGCAGTTATGGCCATTGTCAATGCAACCAGAAAGAAAAAGGAAGACATTATAAGAAATGCAAAAGTGAGAAGTTTGAATTATGAGAGGTTAGACCAGATAATAGGGCTTGCGCTTTATTTTGTTTTAAAGACGGCTGCTAAGACTGTAGCATCTGAGCTAAAACAAATAATGTCATCATATGAATCAGCCGATACAGAAAGTCTTTTTGAAGGGTGTTTTACGCCGAGGAGTTTTTTGACTATTTATGGAAACATCATTAATAGCGATTTAAATCCATACGGCTTGCAGAAGGATATAGTTGCATCTTTAAAGCCAGTCTATGAAGGCGCAGTTGCTGACGCTGCCACTACAGAAGATATTGCTGCAAGGATAGAGGACGAGATAAGAAAGAACAAATCTCTCATGGAAGAACTTACCCTGCTTTCCAATATCAACTATATGCGACAACTTATAGCTGATTATCTCTTGGATTACGATATATCAGGCATGGATGTCCATCCTTTCCTTGCTGAGCTATATTGTGACAATAGACTTATTCAGAATTTGTTTGCTGATTCCACTGCTGCGGTTAAACTTATGGAGGGGTTAGAAAAGGTAAAAGGGCAATTTCCAAAGGATACGAGCCGAACAGAAAAAATCAATGCGTTGTTGGAATTTATAGCATCGCTCAAAAAAACCTCATTGAGCAGTTTGTTGGGAATAGGTAAAAAAAGGGAAGCAACCATTGGAGGCATAATCAATGGCCTCATTGCATACAGGTTTGATGAGGAGGTGGAAAAATTTGTCAGTTCAATGCGGGAATTAATGATTAATCGGCGCAGTGAATTTTCCAGCGAAACATTAAAGATGGAATATGAAAGAGGCAGGCTCTACCGTTTCTCTACAGATGAGAGGCATATCCTCAAGGAGTTGGCGATTGAGGCGGAGGGGCATCTTTTTGTAGATATGAACGATTTCACAAGAAAGACCCTTCGGGCAAAGGAAATTACAATGGCTGACTTTATGGAATCAAATTTTTATAAGCCAATCTTAAGCGCCGCGAGCAGATACGGTTCTTCAACCAGTGGTTTGGCGAATAATAAGCAGAGTATAAAACTGAATAACCTATTAGGCGATGCGGCAGTTTTTTCCGGAGGGGTTACGAATCTCATTGCCCTTGCAGGCGATATTCAGCAGATTATGAGGAGATATAAGGAGCAATTAAAGAAAAGAGTTCCCCATATTGTGGAAGAGGAGCTTCTCCAGAATGTTCATAGGAATTTTGAGGCAGTGAAAGAGGATATTGCGCGGGAATTGGCTGAAACAGAAAGGGCGGCGGTAGCAAGCGGGAAAAAAGAACTAAAAGAGAAGGTGTTAGAGCTGAAAGAAAAAGAACAGAGGCTTGAAAAGACATATGGAGAAGAATTAGAGGCCGCAATTGGCCAGGAGATGGAGGCAGGCCTCTTTATAGCATACGGGAGTAAGGCTGAAATTATTGCGATGCGGGATAGTTTTTGGGGCGAGGTGACGGTAGCTATCGGAGAAAAAATAAATGAGGCAGCAAGAGGCACTTCTCGAAGCTCTATCGTAAGGGCAAAGATGGAGAGGTTGCTCGAAGAGGAAAGGATGAAGAGGCATAATCCAAATCTTGCGTATCCTCTTGATGTTTATATAGACACAACATACGGCATTTTAATGCCCACAAGTTTGGATGATTTGATGGAGGCTATCATTATTCAGAAAAATATATCCAAGGCAAGAGATATAGCCCAGATATTGGCTCAGGAATCGTATAAGGACCTCAGAAGCATTATTTCCGGAGAGCCTTTTTCGTCTTTAAGGATACTAACCACTACGAGCGATATATATAATAAGGGGCAAGCATTAAGCGAGGATGCATTGAACGCATATATAAAAGAGAATAGAGGAAAGGGATTCTTTTTTAAACGAAAAGCTCAGATAACGGAATTGGATAAAGAAATACAGAAGACCTTTTTCTTTCCCTTTAAAATATTGAAGCTGTGGTTTGGAGTATTCGTTACAGAGGGGATGAAGAATATTGAAATATTTTGTAAGGCGGGAGAAATAACCTTTAAAGGTTTTGAGGCGGCAACCCCGACAGTTGTCTACGAGATAGTCAATAAAAATTCAGAGTTTTCAAGGTTTTTGTTAAAGCATCACTTTGATACATGGTATGAAGATGCAAAAAGGGCATCAAGGTAGCAGAGGCTCTTTACCCCTGCCAACGACAAAGGAGATAATGAGTATTTTGTTATAACAAGACATAATTTGTCATAGGGCTTGACTAAAATTCAAGAAAATTTTAAGATAGGTTCAGTATAGGGGACTTCAATTGCAAACAGAAGAAAAGTATATCTTTATTGAAACCTTCGGTTGCCAGATGAATGAAAACGACTCGGAAAGGATGATGGCTATTCTCAAGCATCTGAACTATAAAACTACCAAGAATCTACACGAAGCAGATATGGTTATCCTCAATACATGCAGCATCAGGAATAGGGCAGAGCAAAAGGTTTATAGTGCCTTGGGGAGGCTCAAGAAACTAAAAACTGATAAACCAGAGTTAATTATTGGTGTGGGAGGCTGTGTGGCGCAGCAGGAAGGAGAAAGGCTGCTGAAGAGGGTGCCGCACCTTGATATTGTATTTGGCACCCATAATATCCACTGCCTGCCTGATTTAATGAAGAAGGTTAAAGTTGAGAGAAATAGGGTTGCGGTTACTGAATTTGTTGATTCTATTGAAGAGGAATCGTTTGCTTATGCATATGCAGAAGATTATTCTGGAAGCCAATCTCAGAGGGTTAAGGCATTTGTTGCTGCAATGAGAGGATGCGATAATTTTTGTTCATATTGCATAGTTCCCTATGTACGGGGAAGGGAAATGAGCAGAAAAAGCGCCGATATTCTTCAAGAGGTGAATAGATTGGCAGAATCTAACATCAAAGAGGTAACTCTTGTAGGACAGAATGTAAATTCCTATGGGAATAAGGAAGAAGATATCTCCTTCACAGGGCTTCTGAAGGCAGTATGCAGGGTGAATGGAATAGAAAGGGTTCGTTTTATGACCTCACACCCCAAGGATATGTCAGAAGAGCTGATAGAACTTTTTGGGGAAGAGGATAAGCTTTGCAGACATATCCATCTGCCTGTTCAGTCAGGTTCTAATATAATCTTGGAAAAGATGAAGAGGGGTTATACAAGGGAAGATTATTTAAATAAGGCTTGTAAGCTCAAAAGACTTTACCCTGAAATAGGGATTACCAGCGATATTATTGTTGGTTTTCCCGGAGAAACCGAAGCTCAATTTTTAGAGACCATGAGTTTGATTCAAGAGGTAGAGTTTGACAACATATTTTCATTTAAATATTCTCCCAGGCCAGAAACAGAGGCAGCGGCATTTGATGATCATATCCCAGAACCGATAAAAGAGGAAAGGCTTGATATACTCCAGAAGATGCAGAGAGATATAACCCTCCGTAAAAACCAGAAAATGGTCGGGCAGATAGTTGATATTTTAATAGAAGGAAAAAGCAAAACAGCTAAGGGAGCAAGTCATACTGCGAACAATCAGCTTATGGGCAGGACTTCCTGCAATAAAGCAGTAAATATTTCAGGGGATGATGCTTATGTTGGAAAGATTGTGCCGGTTAGGATAGAGAAGGCTTCTGTAAATTCCCTGCTGGGTTTTATTGTAAAAAATAGAGAAGAAAGGATACATGTATGCTGTTAGAAATGAGAGTCTTTGGGCTTGCCATAGACCCGTTTAATAATGCACCGATAATTATTTTGAAGGATGCAGAAGATAAAAATGTCCTTCCTATATGGATAGGACCATTGGAGGCAAGTGCTATTGCGACACAGTTGGAGAAGATACAATTGGCCAGACCCATGACCCATGATTTATTAAAAGATATTTTTAAGAATCTTGGTGTAACTGTTTCTAAGGTTGAGATAACGGACCTCGAAGACAATGTTTATTATGCAGTCATTTACCTGATAGTTGGGAATACTTGCCATACGATAGATGCAAGGCCCAGTGATGCAATTGCTGTTGCCTTACGTGCAAATTCTCCGATATTTGTTGAAAAGAAGGTTTTAGAAAAGTCTAGGAATGTTGATGCCGCAAAGCAGGCGAACAGGGATGAAAAGAGCCAAACCGAGTGGTTGGAAATACTGGAGAATCTTTCTCCTGAGAATTTTGGAAAATACAAGATGTAAAAAAGGGAGGCTAGGGGTTAGGGGATAGAGACTGGCGGCGAGTAGTTGCTGGCCTTTAGCTCCCGATTTCTGGCCCCTGTCATTTGAAAGGTTATTAAATGGTCGGAAAAATTGTGGAAATAGGCGCTTGTGAGGGTGTTGAGAAAATCCTTTCTCAGAAAGGATATGCTGTGGAGCATGTGGAACAAAAAAAAGTTTTAGATGTATTAAGAAAAGAAGGGGTAGAGGCCGTTGTTATTGATATAGACGATACGGTAAAATCTCATGTAGTTATAAGCGGTATTAGACATCTTTATCCTGGTTTATGGATAACGGCCATCTCTCATAATAATAATGATAAGCAAATTTCTCTTATATTAAAAGCTGGCGCTAGCAAGTATGTTCTAAAACCAATCAACGAAGACAATCTTTCTGTAAGTGAAGAACAGCAGGCGGCTGTTGCCCAGCCCTCTCCATCAAAGATGCAGATAAATCCTGCTATTTTAGACGAATCTAAAAAAATATTCCCGCCCCGGTTTCATAATGCCTTTTTTTTAACAGAATACGGCAAGTTAGAGACATTACGAGCAGAAAGATACACTAAGAACTTTTCTATCATTCTTACTCATATAGAAGAATTTCACCATCTCAAAAAAAAACTGGAAAAAAACGAACTTCTGGCTTTTCTAAAAGATATTATAAAGACCATCATGGAGACTTTAAGAAATTGCGATGTTATTGGAATGGTGGAGGATAAAAAGCTTGTTGCCATACTTCCGGAAACTGATTATTTTGGTTCGTGCATAGCTGTAAGAAAAATCAAAAAGGCCATAGAGAATGCAGCTACGAAAGGTGAGCCGCATGCCTCTATTATATTTTCCAATGTTTCATACCCGCGGGATGGCAAGGGATATGGTGAATTACTGAGCGCAGCCGAGCAACGGGCAAGAGAACAGAAAGAGGGGATATGGCAAAAGTTAAAGTTTGAAGACAGGCCCTTTTGGGAGATTATTTCTACCCTGCTTGAGGAAAAGGGCTATGAAGAAAAAGAGGTAGCTCCTTTTGACCTTGGCAAGGGGCTTGACCTTCCTATATTCTTCCTTGACAGGCTTCAAGAAATAGCCCTTCAGGAGATAGTGCGAGATCCGAAGAAAAAAGGTTACCTCTATATTGGAATAAGAAAGATTCTGCCCAACCTTCCTCTTTTGAAGTCCTTGGATACCATAGGCTCTACGGCAACAAAAATCTTTGTGGTCGGTGAAGGTGAAGAAGGTAGATGGAACCTTACAAATGCAACCCCTTTATATCTGACGGACCCCCGTTTATTGGAGACGTTCTTCATTTTTTTCCTCAGAGAAGATTTTGCATATGCAGTTGCATGCAAGGAGCGGTGGGGCGAGCAATATTCATGTTTCCATACAGTAGACCCATATCTTATAGAGGGTTTGATAAGTAAGTTTCAGGCAGATTATTCTCTACAGGAGCAAATATAAATCATAAACGGAAGCCGATAGTCAAAAGAAAAATACAGCAATAAAAGCAGGTAGAAAATTATGGCAGACAACAAAAAAATCTTGCTGACCTTTCATGATAAAGACAATATGTCAGCTATTGGCGAGTATTTAAAACAAAAAGGTTTTCGTATACTCGCTGCCAATGATGGCGCTGCTGTTATGGAGATTGCCTTAAATGAAAAGCCGTCAATAATAATAGTTGAGCTTGATCTTCCTGTGATAGACGGTGAAAGGGTCTTCCAAATACTGCGCAACAATCCGCATACGGCTAATCTGCCTTTTATCTTTATAGGCTCTGAGGCTGTAGATATTAAAGGTTTTCGTAGGGATATTGATTCGCTTTTGCTTCAGCCGGTGAAGGGAGAGGAAATATTAAAAAGGATAAACAGCGCATTTGCTGGAAAAGAGGGGCTGAAGGCTCAGATTAGCGATAAGGAGATTGAAGGAAGACTTTCTCATATTTCACTGGGAGATTTATTGCAGATACTTCATCTTAACAGAAAGGAAGGCGTGCTAAAAGTCTCTCACGAGGATGAGGAAGGTCTTATTTATATAAAGGAAGGGGTAATATACAATGCAGCTATAGGGGAAATGGAAAGGGAGAAGGCATTGTTCAGGCTTCTAACATGGCATGATGGCAAGTTTGAGTTTTCACCAAAACTAATTGATATTCCTCAAAAGATACATCGTTCCGCCGGCAATCTATTAATGGAAGGTATGCGTCAGTATGATGAATGGAATAAGGCAAAAGAGCAGCTGCCAAAACCTGATTCCAAGATGAAACTAAAAGTTGATATTTCCAGTTTGCCAAAGGGGCTGAAACCTATCATATATGAGGTTATGTTTCTAATAGATTTCTATCCTACGGTTAAGGATCTCGTGGACCACTGTACCTTTCCTGATTATGAAGTTTATCAAACTTTAGCAGGTTTGGTGCGTAAAGGGGTTCTGGAAAATATCAAAGATAAAAAGGGTGAAGAAAAACTGGGAGCGGATGTGCGGAAAATACTCACGTCCAGCCAGGCATTAAAGATTAGAGAAAAGGTTTCTAACAGGTGGAAAGATATGGAGGACGCAACATTTGGCAAGATATTTATAGTAGCCTCTAATGATAACCTTGTTATGAACTTAGTTGACTCCTGCAAAGAGCTTCCTGGTTTTTCTGTAAACAGGCAATTTATTACATCTCCAATGTATCGCGAGAACCCTCTCGGAGATATAGCAACGCTTAAATTGCATGGGGGCATGGAGATAGTTTTATTTGCCATTCCTCGGAATGTACGAATGAAACCTTTATGGAAGGCATTTTCTAAAAATATTATAGGGATGATTATAGTATGTGATAATGAAGACATGCGTGACGCCAAACAACTATCATCTGTTAAGGACTATATGCTTTCTCTGCGACGTATCCCTATCATATACGCTATTTCTGCTCGTAAAGACATTGAGAGGGGGCAAGAGGAAGAGTTTAGAAGGATGTTGGCAATGAAGAGAGAAGAAAGAATATTTGCCTTTGAGCCGATGGATCACGACAAAGTGTTTCAGATTTTCAGCTCCTTCTTTAGTTACCTGCTGAAAGATGAGTATATATCGGGATAAAATTGTAAATTGCAAAATGCAAACTGAGGTGTGAAGCAAAAAGCCTCTCTCCTCCAACCTCTTGCAATTTTTCAATGGAGCGAAGCGACATGATAGACCTGCATACCCATTCATTATTAAGTGACGGTGAATTGCTTCCGTCAGAGCTTATAAGAAGGGCAGAGGCAATGGGATATAAGGGCATTGCTATAACAGACCACAGCGACGCCTCTAACATAGATTTTGTCATAGAGAGGATAGTTGTTGTATGCAAGGAGCTTAAAAGCGGTATACCAATTATACCGGGGGTGGAATTGACGCATATACCGCCGCCGCAGATACAGGAAATGGTAAGAAAGGCCAGAGGGTTAGGGGCAAAACTTGTTGTGGTTCATGGTGAAACTCAAGTAGAGCCGGTTTCGCCAGGGACAAATAGGGCAGCTATCAGCGCAGGGGTTGATATATTGGCGCATCCGGGGCTTATTACTGAAGAGGAAGTCAAGTTTGCGGTCGAAAGATCAGTGCATCTGGAATTGACCGCAAGAAAAGGACATAGCCTTGCCAATGGCCATGTGGGAAGATTGGCTAAGAAATTTGGCGCAAACATGGTTTTGAATACCGATACTCACTCTTCATCTGATCTCATTACTGATGAGATGGCGATAAAAATAGTAATTGGGGCAGGGCTTGCTGAAGATGATTTTAAAAACATTTATAAAAATGCTGAGAAGATACTGCATAAGCTTATATAGAAGCCGGCGGTCGGCAGCCAGGGGTTTAAGTTTTTTGTTTCTCCTAATCACTGCCCACTGTTCACTGCTCGCTGTTTTCACAGGTTGTACCGGAGACCATGCGGCGAAGAAGGATATTAAAGCTATTCCATGGACAACGTATCTTTTTAATCAAGAGAGGGACGGAAAAACTGAAGATGCATTTGCGCCTCCGCCTGATATTGTCAGTGATTTTAGGATTTCCCGCGGTATCAGATTTTTTCCCATCTATGACCCCAGGCAGTATTCATCTCCGGCAATAGTTGATAATGTCGTATATGTAGGCAGTGCAGATAAATATTTTTATGCCATTAATCTGATAAAGGGAAAGGGGATATGGGAGTTTGAAACAAGCGGGGCAGTAGAGTCCTCTCCAACAGTAGCTGATGGCAGAGTATACTTCGGTGCCAACGACGGCAAGCTGTATTGCCTTGATGTCAAAGATGGCCGTGAGATATGGCATTTTCAGGCTCATACAGAGATTATATCCTCTCCTGTCGTAGAGGGCGGCGTTGTTTATTTTAATTCCGCAGATGATAAACTGTATGCATTAAAGGCTGAGAACGGTGAAAAACTGTGGCAGTACAGCAGGGGGTATGTGAAGAGGACAGTGAAACGTATGTTTGCCTCGCCGGCAGCATACGGTAATAAAATATACTATAATTTCAGCGACGGCCGCCTTGTTGCTATTGAAAAATCTTCAGGCCGCGAGATATGGAGCAGGAAGATTGGAGGTTTTTCCGAAATGTGGGGCAGCGGAAGCGATGCGGTAATTGTCAGATTTACGCCAACAATAGATAACGGCCTTGTTTATATCATTGATGGGGATGGATTTATCATTGCTTTAGATGCGGAAAGCGGCAGTGAAAAGTGGAGGTTTGATATAATAAAATCCTCCGACTTTGCTATAAACCGGGATTCTATATTCATTGCGGGATATGATGGCCGTATTATTGCAATAAAAAAAGAGAGCGGTGATATTCTATGGAGGCGGCGGGTTAGCCATGGGGTTCCTGCCTCTCTCGTTATTGCGGATAAATATCTCATCATTGCATCCAATTACAAATCTGAGAGCTTTTTCTCCAGCAGCATGGGAAGTTTGTTGGATATATTTGACATGGATAAAGGTAAAAAAATATGGAGCGAAACTATAGATTCAACTACTTCAACTTCTCTCTCTGCAGCTTACAACCATCTGTTTTTTATAACTGATAAGGGACATCTTCGCATCTACAAAAGCCGGACTCAAGACTGAAGGCTCCAGACCCAAGACTTAAGTCTAAAGCCTATAGTCTGTAGTCTTGAGTCTAAAGTCTAAAGATTATGAAACCGCTCAACATAGCCTTTCTCTGGCATATGCACCAGCCTCTCTATAAGGATCCTTTTACGAATGAATATATCCTTCCCTGGGTAAGGCTTCATGCTACAAAAGACTATTATGACATGGTTGCCATATTGGAGGAATTTCCATCTCTCCATCAGACTTTTAATCTTGTGCCTTCCCTTGTAGAGCAGATAAATGATTATGCAAACGAAGCCGCTTCTGACAAATTTCTGTCCTTATCGCTGAAGACAGCGGCTGATTTAACCACAGACGACAAACTGTTTATCATACAAAATTTTTTCCTCGCAAATTGGGAGCATATGATTAAGCCTATTCATGGGTATTGGGATCTTCTGAAGAAAAGGGGGTTTTATCACCATGATGATATTGGGGGCGCGCTCCGTTATTTCTCAGAACAGGATTTTTTAGATCTCCAGGTTTTGTTTAATCTTGCATGGATAGACCCCAGCATTCGAGAAGATGACAGGTTTTTAAAAGGGCTTGCAGAAAAGGGCAAGGGGTTTACTGAGGAGGAAAAGAAAAAGCTCTTGGAGAGGCAGAAGGGTATCATGAAGCAGATACTCCCTAAATATCGTGAGATGGAGCAAAAAGGTATTATTGAAATCTCTACCTCTCCCTATTTTCATCCCATACTTCCTCTCTTATGCGACAGCTACTCGGCAAAAGAGGCTATGCCTAATATAGAGCTGCCCCAGAAGAGATTTGCCTGCCCTGAGGATGCTGTGGAGCAGATTAGAAAAGGCATAAGGCTGCATCAGGACACCTTTGGTAAGAGGCCAAAAGGGATGTGGCCGTCTGAAGGGTCAGTAAGCGAGGCAATCATACCAATGGTAGCTCGTGAAGGTGTAAACTGGATTGCCAGCGATGAAGAGATATTGGCAAACTCCCTGAAAAAGACCATAAGACGGGGCAGCAACGGCCATTGCCTTGACCCGGAAATATTATACAAGCCATATTATGTAGCAAAGGATGGGAATGAGCTTTCTATTATATTTAGAGACCATATACTTTCTGACCTTATAGGATTTGTATATACTACATGGGATGCGGAAAAGGCGGCAGAAGATTTTATTGAGAGACTTATGAAGATTTATAGCTCGTTCGGAAATCCTGAAGGCTATCTGGTAAGCATAATCCTGGACGGCGAGAACGCATG
Organism: Deltaproteobacteria bacterium; assembly: GCA_016195725.1. Classification (GTDB taxonomy): domain Bacteria; phylum Desulfobacterota; class GWC2-55-46; order UBA9637; family UBA9637; genus UBA10170. Next base: position 37,424 of record JACPZB010000085.1, read on the forward strand.
GGAATATTATAAAAATGACGGCAGGGATTTTCTCACTGCATTGTATAAGAGGCTGTCTCATAATCCATTTTTTAAGTTGGTGACAGTAAGCGAACATTTACAAGAATATCCGCCGAAAGAGTATCTGCCTACGCTTTATTCCGGCTCGTGGATAAATCATAATTTTAAGATATGGATAGGTCATAGTGAAGATAATACTGCATGGGATTATCTCAAAGATGCCAGGGAGGCCCTCGTAGATTACACAAACACCCTGAAACGAACGGGCGAGTCTAAAAAATATCAGGATACTATAGACATGGCATGGAAAGATATATATGCGGCTGAAGGGAGCGATTGGTTTTGGTGGTATGGCGATGAACATTCATCCATGAGCGATAAAGAGTTTGATGATCTCTTCAGAAGGCATATAAAGAGGGTCTATCACTATATTGCTAAAGAGCCTCCTTTAGCTTTGGATGTTCCGATAATGATAGAGGAGAAGGTATACGAACCCCCTGTCAAGCCAACAGGGTTCATAACTCCAATTATTGATGGAGAGGTATCCAATTATTTTGAGTGGCTTTCAGCCGGCAGGCTTGAGAGGATAGGCTATGGTGTTGCAATGCACAGGGAGGCAAAGGCTGGCATTGTTGACAGCATCTCATATGGTTTCAGTCTCAAATCATTATTCTTAAGATTTGACTACTTAAGTGAAATTGCCCCCTATAAGCAAAGGTGGAGCATGGTTATAAATTTTCTTTATCCAAAGACGGTGAGGATTGAGATAAGTATAGAAGGTGCAATGGCTGAGGCGAAGATGTTTGAGAAGGATAGCGCGACGGGCAAGTTTGTTGAAAAACAAAAGATAGAATCTATTGCTGCAAAGGATGTGGTGGAAGTTGAAATTCAGTTCAAAAAACTCGCTGCAAAGAAAGAAGATGAGTTGAGATTTTTTATAACCGTAGAGGGAGGCGAAAGAGGTTTGGAACGGTGGCCGTCAAAAGGCTATGTGGCTGTGGAAGTGCCGTCAGAAGATTTTGAAAGCTATAATTGGTGGGTGTAGAGAGGGGATGTGAGATATGAGATGCGGAATGTGAGCAATCTCGCATCGCACATCGCATATCGTATATCGCAGAGGGAGGTATTCATGATTATCGGGGTTCCGAAAGAAATTAAAGACAAGGAATACCGTGTTGCAATAACGCCGGCAGGCATTGATATTCTTAGAAAAGCAGGGCATAAGGTGATTATTGAGAAGAATGCCGGCATTGGAAGCGGTATACATGATGAAGAATCTAAAAAGGCAGGCGCAGAGATAGTTGATACTGCACAGGAGATATTTAAAAGGGTTGATATGATTGTAAAGGTCAAGGAACCTCTTCAGCAGGAGTACCCATTATTAAGAAAAAATCAAATCCTCTTTACCTACCTTCATCTTGCGCCTGTGCCTGAACTGACTAAAACCTTAATGAAAAGTGAGATAGTCGCTATCGCATATGAGACAGTTGAACTGCCAGACGGAAGCCTTCCCATATTAACGCCCATGAGCGAGGTTGCAGGTAAGATAGCTGTTCAGGTTGGCGCCTATTATCTTATGAAGGCCCACGGCGGAAGAGGGGTGTTGCTTGGCGCTGTTCCTGGCGTAGAGAAAGGCAAAGTTGTAATAATCGGCGGCGGCGCTGTGGGGACGAATGCCGCGAAAGTGGCTTTAGGATTGGGCGCAGAGGTTATTATTATAAACCGCAGCATTGAAAGGCTGCGTTATTTGGACGATATTTTTGGCAATAAGATACAGACATTAGCATCCAATTCTTATAATATTGAAAAGGCTGTTACAGAAGCCGACCTTGTTATCGGCGCGGTTCTGATTACAGGCGCCAAGGCGCCTCATTTAATCACAAGGGATATGGTTTCAAAGATGAAAAGGGGATCTGTGATTGTGGATGTTTCTATTGATCAGGGCGGCTGTGTGGAAACCATCAGGCCCACAAGCCATTCAGACCCCATTTATGAAGTTGATGGCGTGATTCATTACGGCGTTACCAATATGCCTGGCGCTGTGCCGAGAACATCCACATTTGCCCTTACCAATGCGACTCTGCCTTATGTTGTAAAGCTGGCAAATCTGGGACTAGATGCATTAAAGCAAGACACTGCATTGGCCAAAGGAGTAAATGTTTTTAAAGGTCGGGTTGCCTACAAGGCAGTTGCAGAGGCTATGGGCAACGAATTTACGCCGCTTGAAAGCCTGTTATAAGGGGAGGCATCATACTGATTGCAGGTCTCTAAATAAAATTGCACAAAAACCTTATCGCTATTTTCTCGTATTTTCCTCTCGACATCGGCTGCAAACAAGATATTTTCTTGCACGTGACTTTCATCACAGCTTGCCCAGAAAGTATTTTGCTATATTGAAAACGAAAAATTGAAAAGCTAATGTCTTAAAAAATGAATAATCTCCTTTGCTCAGAGCAATCCCTTGGAAACGAGGTGAGCGCAGAGCCACGAAACTAAATCCTTAAAAAGAGGTATGTTAGTCGAGCCGCCAAAGGTACCAAGCCCTTGGCGGCTTTTTTATTTGTGCTGCATGAGGTTAGTATGAACAAGGCTGATAGCAATAATAATGTCTTTGAATGGTTTCTGATCGTGACTGCGGCGATTACGGTATGCATCGGCGGTTATGAGAGCTATGCCCAGAGATATTGGCCTGCTTACAGCATACTTGGCTTACTGCAACTGCACGGTTATCTGAAAGGGTATCCGGTGATATATGCGCCGAGCAAGGGCATATGGCTGCCCGTTGCATGGACAGGGGCGATCATGATGGTGGTGATGATGCTTTACAGCATACGGGAGGGTGAAGCTCAGGCAAACTACGAAAGAGGCCCTTCTGGATCTCTGGATGCAGGTAATAAATAAAACAGGATTAAAGATAAGGACAGGTGAAAAGATGCTGGATGTAAAAAAGGATGGGGATTGCTTCAGGCTTGCAACCACAAAAGGCGAATACCCCGCTAAGAATATAATACTGGCAATTGGGAGGAGGGGTACACCGAGAAAGCTTGGAGTTCCGGGAGAAAAGCTGCCAAAGGTATCTTACAGATTGCTGGAGCCTGAACAGCACCGGAACCAACACCTCCTTGTAGTTGGCGGCGGAGACAGCGCGGTAGAGGCTGCTGTTGCGCTGGCCAGCCAGCCGCAGAACCATGTGACTATTTCATACAGAGGTCAGGCGTTCAGCCGAATAAAACCGGCAAACCAGCAGCGGCTTGACAGCATGATATCAAAAAATGGTACTTGCAAAGTTATATTGAATTCAAATGTCGCAGAGATAGGTAAAGGAGATACAAAGGTTTCCACACCTGAAAAGGTTATCGTAATCCCAAACGATTACGTCTACATATTTGCCGGCGGCGAGCTGCCAAACGAGTTCCTGAAAAAGACAGGTGTGCAGATTGAGAAAAAGTTTGGGACTGCTGCCTGATCCAAAAAGCCATTGAAATTATTTTTGAGAAACCTGCCTTCCTGATGTTATTATCGTGCCTGTTCGGCCGTCAGCAATACAGGCAAATTCAGGACAAATCTGGCGATAATGGGATTTAAAACAGTCAATCCATCCAGAAATACTGCGAGTTAAAAGATTGGTCTTACGACCTCGGCGATTTTACTCCTCACTGTATCCTCCCCCCAAAATAGACATTAACCCTTTAACCCTTTCTCTTTCTTGTCATTGCGAGCACCCAAATGGTGCGAAGCAATCCCTTCAAAAATGACCCTGAACTTGTCAGGGTTCTGCTTTGCCTCGCAATGACAGCATTCAATCTCTATTTTTAACTCCTCATTTATCCTTGACTATCTCCACCAAATTAAGATAATCTAACACCTTAAAATTTACAGGAAGGATTTTTTTAGATGGAAGAAAAACTCAGCGAAACTCAGCAGAGGATAAGCAAATTAGAAGCGCTAAAGCAGATGGGTGTAAGCCCTTTTCCTAATGATTTTGCAGTAAAACATACGGCAAAAGAGATAATAGCCCGTTGTGGAGGATTAGAAAAGGAGGTCCTTGAGGCCAAAAATGAAACGGCTAAACTTGCAGGCAGGATAATGGCCTTCAGGGATTTTGGCAGGGCATCTTTTTTGCATATTCAAGACAGGACAGGCAAGATTCAGGTCTATATAAGAAAAGATTTAATAGGGGAAGATGCCTATAGAATATTTAGAAATTTTGATGTTGGGGATATTATAGGTGTTGAGGGAAGGATCTTCCGTACTAAAACTAATGAACTTACCATAGAGGCAAAAGAGATAAAACTCCTTACCAAGTCCATTTTGCCTTTGCCTGAAAAGTGGCACGGTCTCACCGATGTAGAGACCCGCTACCGTCAGCGTTATCTTGACCTTATAGTAAATCCTGAAGTACGGGATGTATTTATCAAACGAACAAGGATAATTCAGCTTATAAGGGGTTTTTTGAATAAAAGGGATTTTATAGAGGTGGAAACGCCCATGATGCAACCAATCCCTGGCGGCGCTGCTGCAAGGCCTTTCATTACTCACCACAATGCCCTTGACATTGATTTGTTCTTGAGGATAGCGCCGGAGCTCTATCTCAAAAGGCTTGTCATAGGAGGTTTTGAACGGGTTTATGAGATAAACAGAAATTTTAGAAACGAAGGCATATCAACCCAGCACAATCCAGAGTTTACCATGCTGGAATTTTATTTGGCCTATGCTACATTTGAAGACCTCATGACCTTGACCGAAGAGATGATTAGTTCTATTGCACGGGAAATTTGCGGAGTGTTGAAGGTAGATTATCAGGGACAGTCTGTTTCAGTCACGGAAAAGTGATTTTAGAGATATTTGAACGTGTAGTTGAACAAAAGTTTATACAGCCTACCTTTATCACGCACTATCCTCTGGAGATTTCTCCCCTTTCCAGAAAAAATGAAAAAGACCCAACAATTGTTGATAGGTTTGAACTGCTCGTATGCGGCAGGGAGATTGCCAATGCATTTTCAGAGCTTAATGACCCGATAGACCAAAAAGAAAGATTTATCCAACAATTAAAGGAAAAAGAGGCAGGCGATACAGAAGCCCATTTGATGGATGAGGATTTTGTAAGGGCCCTTGAATATGGAATGCCTCCGACGGCAGGCGAAGGCATCGGCATTGACAGGCTTGTAATGCTTTTAACAAATTCAGCGTCCATAAGGGATGTAATATTATTTCCGCAGCTGCGCCCAGAAAATTAGAATTTCGGGTTCTATTTATTGTAGATAATTGTAGATAGTCGTATAACGGTTAACTTCTAACGAGGCAAATCTCAATTTCCATTCGCGAGCTATGAAGGTTAAATGAGGTTAAGAAAATTCTCAACCTTAACCTTATTTCAACCTCTTTACAGTAATGTCATACGAACTCTTTATAGGACTAAGATATCTTAAAGCCAAGCGCAAACAGAGTTTTATCTCTATCATAACCTTTATATCAATATTAGGCGTTATGGTGGGGGTAACTGCCCTTATTATTGTCCTGTCTGTGATGACAGGGTTTGAAGAGGATTTGAGAGAGAAGATACTGGGGGTGAATGCTCATCTGGTTGTTCTGGAGCTTGGCAAGGGGATGAAGGACTATAGTCAAGTAGCGGAAAAGACAAAAAAGATTGACGGTGTTGTCGGCACCACGCCATTTATATACAACCAGGCTATGCTCTCAACAGAGAACGGAGTAGTAGGTGTTGTGGTAAGAGGATTGGATGTTGATACGGTTGGAGAGGTTGTAGCCTTGCCAAGGAAGATTATCTCAGGCAGTTTGGATGGCCTCCGCAATTCACTGCAGGATAAATATGTTGCCGGTTCGCCGCTGCCAGGCATAATAATTGGCAAAGAGCTTTCTAAAAATCTGGGTATAGCCGTCGGTGAAGAGGTTAATGTTATCTCCCCCTCTGGCACCATGACGCCCGCAGGTCCTGTGCCAAGGATTGCAAGATTTCAGGTGGCTGGGATATTTGAATTCGGCATGTACGAGTATGATTCATCCATGGCCTTTATTTCTCTTGAGAGCGCAAAGCGATTTTTCAGAATGGACGACACGGTATCAGGCGTTGAAGTAAGGATAAAGGATATCTATCAGGCCGAGAAGATAGGAAGGGGTATACAGAAAGAACTCAGCGGTTTTTATTATGTAAGGACATGGATGGATATGAATAAGAATTTGTTCTCAGCCCTGAGGTTGGAGAAGGTAGCCATGTTTATCATACTCATATTAATAGTTATCGTTGCTGCGTTGAATATCATTTCTACGCTTATTATGGTAGTTATGGAAAAGGGAAAGGATATTGCGGTACTCAAATCTATGGGTGCAACTGCTGGCGGCATACTGCGGATATTCATGATAGAGGGATTAGTGATAGGGTTTACCGGCACGGTAACGGGAGTTATTTTAGGTGTTACTACGGCGCTTAATCTTGAAAAGGTAATTGGATTTATAGAGAGGTTTTTTGGTTTTAAAGTTCTCCGTCCCGATGTTTATTATATTGATAAGCTGCCTTCAAAGGTTGATCCTTATATCGTGGCAATAATAGCGACAGCGGCAGTTATCATAAGTTTTTTGGCGACCATCTATCCGTCCTGGCGTGCCTCAAAACTAGACCCTGTTGAGGCGCTGCGGTATGAGTGATACGAAAAAATGTCAAATGCCGAAGCTCAAAGTTCAAATTTGACATTTGGATTTTTACATTTGGATTTAATTAAGGTGATATTATGGCTATGGAGGAAAAATCAGTATCTGCTGTCAAAGATAAGGCAGAAGGTTATTTTTCCAAAGGCAGATTTAAAGAGGCTCTTGAGGCATATGAGAGTATAAGACCGTATTCCGGCAAAGATCCGAGGATTGTTTTGCGGATAGGGGACATATGCAGAAAGATGGGGAAGAATGATGAGGCGGTGAATGCATATAAGCAGGCTGCGAATGTATTTATCTTGCAGGGGTTCGTTACCAAGGCAATAGGTGTGTGCAAGATTATAATGGATATAGACCCATCCCAAACTGCTGTTCAGCAAAAGATAGCTGAATTGTATAGCAAAAAAGGTTTTGTAGCCAAGGGTGAGAAAAGTCCTCAGGTGGTTCAAGGAGTAAAACCTGCAGAGGCTGCAACAGAACAGGCCGCGAAATTTCCAAGGACGCCGCTTTTTTCTGACCTCACCAAAGATGAATTGCTGGCGATTATCGGCAAGGTAAAGCACCATATTATTTCGCCTGGCGTATTTATCTTTAGAGAGGGCGATAAAGGCGATTCTATATACATAATTAACAGTGGAACAGTAGATATAATCGGCAAAGATAAAAAGGGGCATGATGTTACTTTGGCGACATTAAAAGAAGGCGATTTTTTTGGAGAGTTTGGCTTCTTTTCAAATGCAAAAAGAGAGGCATCGGTGAGGGGATCATCGCCTGTTAGCATTCTTGAGATTATTAAGGGCGATGTAGATGCTATTATTGAAAAGCATAAAAGAGTTGCTGTAGTTCTTTTTGATTTCTATAAGGAGAGGGTAGTTGACAGACTGATGGCCTTGTCTCCGATATTTGAGCCATTAACGCCGGCTGACAGAAAGACTGTTCTCGCCAGATTGACCTCGCAGAAGTTTGAGCAAGGCGTAAACATAGTAAAAGAAGGTGAGGTAGGCGATACTATGTATTTGATCAAAACAGGAGAGGTCAATGTCTGGGTTCAGGACCCTGCAAAAGGAAAGGTAGTAATGGCCACTCTATCAGAGGGAGATTTCTTTGGAGAAATAGCATTGGCTACAGCCAGACCGCGCGTTGCAAATGTTACTGCGGTTACCAATACAGAACTTATTCTGTTCTCACGACCGATGATAAAGGACATACTTGTCAAGTATCCTGCTGTAAAAAATGTCCTGGAAGATGTTATTAAGACAAGGGTTGCTGGTGTGATAAAAATAAAAGGGCTACAGTCTGCTGCGCTGGTATAAGATAGTAAGCAGTATAAAATGGCTGCCTACTGCCTGCTGATATGGAACTGATAAGAATAGAAGGTTTATATAAATCATACGGCGATAAGGCCAAGAGAGTAGAGGCATTAAGAGGTATTGACCTTCAGATTTCAAAAGGCGAAATGGTGGCTGTGGTGGGGGCATCAGGGGCCGGTAAAAGCACTTTACTGCATCTTATGGGAACATTAGACAAACCGACAAAGGGTGATGTGTTTTATAAGGGCGAGAGAATTTTTGAACAAACGGATAAAAAGCTGGCTCTGTTCAGAAATAAGAATATAGGATTTGTATTTCAGTTTCACCATCTCTTGCCGGAGTTCACTGCTATTGAAAATGTAATGATGCCGGTTTTGATAGGAGGAGGGAATAAGATTGCAGCCCGTAAATTGGCAGAGAGGCTTCTGTCTGATGTCGGATTAGAACAGAGGCTCAATCACAAACCTGGTGAATTGTCAGGCGGTGAACAGCAGAGGGTTGCGATTGCAAGGGCACTCGTTCATTCGCCAGATGTTTTGCTGGCAGATGAGCCTACAGGAAATGTGGATACACATACCGGCGATGATATATTTCATCTGCTTCTAAAATTAAATAAAGATCAGGATATAACCATGATTATTGTAACGCATAATGAAAGGCTGGCAAATAGGATGAAGAGAAGGCTTAGAATGGTGGATGGGAAACTATACGAAGAAACTTCAAGAGAGGCTGCAGGGGTTTACAAGGAAGGTGATGCGGGAGAGGGATCAGGAGTCAGTGGTTAGAATTCAAGACTCAAGACCAAAGACTACAGACCAAAAACTAAAGTCTGGAGTCTGGGGCCTAAAGTCTGTAGTTTTACTGCTGCTCACTGCTTATTGCTTACTGTTTGCTGTATCTATAGCCGCCGCAACGCAGGATCCGGACATCTTGCGTGCAAATGGCCCTGTGGGAATAATTATCATGCCGTTTACAATCCACAGCAAGGATGACCTCTCTGGCTTGAGAAGGCGGATTCTTAATACCATTGCATCTGGTATGGAAGTTGAAGGCAAGACAAGGGTTGTCGGCATAGAGCAGCTTAAAAGACTTGTGCTGGAAGAGAAGGTCGCATCCTTTGACGAAGCCATTGCATTAAAAATTGGGAAAGAGGAAGGCGCTCAATTTGCCATACTTGGCAGTATCACAAAGGTTGAGAGGGGCATCAGTATTGACGTTCAGCTGATAGATATATCCGTCAGCAGACAGGTGGGCTTTTTTTATATAAAGGGTGATGGTGAAAAGGAAATTTTTGAGGCCTTAGCCGGTTTTTCGGGAGATATTCAAAAGAAGATGTTTAAGGAAATAGAGTCACAGAAGAGGTTAGGTATTAAGGCCTTAAGGCCAGAAAAGCCTGGTGTAATAAGCAGAATAAATATTACTGGCAATAAGCGGGTCGATGAGGCGGCTGTAAAGGCAAAACTAAAAAGCAAGGCAGGCAACTCTCTTTATCCTGATGAGGCAAGGGACGATATACGCGCTATATATGATATGGGTTTTTTTGAAGATGTCATTGCCGACACAAAGGAGACAGATGCGGGCATTGAGCTCAATTTTATTGTAAAGGAAAGGCCTGTAATTAAAAAGGTGGAGATAGTTGGGAATAAAGAGATTACGACAGAAAAGATAAATGCTGTTGTAACGGTAAAGGAGAATACGATTCTTAATAGGACATTGCTTGCGGAAAATGGAGAAAAGATTCAAGCCCTTTATGCAGCAGAAGGATTTTATCTTGCAGAAGTTGAGGCAATAGCGGAGCCGGAGAGTGATGCCGGCGCAAATGTCAAATTTAAGATAGTGGAGGGTGATAAAGTAAAAGTCCAGAGGATTACCATTATAGGCAATAAAAAATTTGATGAGGATAAGATAAAGGGACTTATGGATACAAAAGAGGCAGGGCTCTTTTCATTTCTGACAAAGTCAGGTGTTTTTGATGAGGCGGTATTTCAGAATGACCTTAATAAGATAACGGCGCATTATTACGATAATGGCTACATTCATGCCAGCGTAATAGACCACCTTGTCTCCTTATCCAATGATAAGCGGTGGTTTTTTATTACCATAGCCTTGGTTGAGGGCGAGCAATATACCGTAGGAAAGGTAGATATAAAGGGAGACATACTTGCTGCTGCCAGCAAGACCGACTTGATGGAAAAGGTCAAGACAAGCGCGGGCGAGATATTCGGCAGAAAAATACTGAGTCAGGATATTTCCAGATTGAGCGATGTTTACGGCGATGATGGTTATGCAAACGTTAATATCAACCCGGTTACCAATATAGATGAGAAGGAAAAAAGGGTGGATATAACATTTGATATTCAAAAGAATGAGCTTGTCTATATAGAAAAGATAAATATATCAGGCAATGTTAATACAAGAGATAAGGTTATAAGGAGAGAGGTTGAAGTGTCAGAGGGGATGCTCTTTTCAGCTACAGGTTTGAAGAAGAGCAGAAACAACCTGAACAGATTAGGATATTTTGAGAAGGTGAATATTGCAACTGATGCAGGGAGTTCTGAAAACAGATTGGTTGTGAATATTGATGTAAAGGAAAGGCCCACTGGCGCAATATCAGCAGGGATTGGCTACAGTTCAGTGGATCAAATTATAGGCACTGCTTCTATATCACAGGGCAATTTCCTTGGCACAGGCCTTAAACTGGAGCTTTCAGGGACTGTAAGTGCTAAAAGCGAGCGATATAACTTAGGTTTTACTGAGCCGTGGCTTTTTGATAAACATATCTCTGCAGGGTTTGATATCTTTAAGGTTGGCAGGCAGTATCCTGATTTCACCAGGGACAGTTATGGTTTTGATGTAAGGACAGGATTCCCTGTTTATGAAAGAGATGTGCGAGGTTATCTTACCTATAAGCTCGAAGAGATTACGGTAAAGGACATATCATCCAGCGCAGCCAAGACCATAAAAGATCAGGCAGGTAAAAAAGTAACGAGCAGTATAGATGCCGTGCTTAAGCGGGATACGCGGGACGATGCCTTTTATCCTACAGAAGGTTCAGTGACATCCTTATCTATTGAGTATGCAGGCGGCCCATTGGGGGGAGATAATAGCTTCGTCAAATATATCGGCGAAGGTATAAAATATTTTTCTTTATGGTGGGACACCGCATTGTCAATGCGTGGTGTAATCGGTTATGTGCAGGGATTTGACGGCAATAATATACCTATATATGAGAGATTCTATCTTGGAGGAATAAATACCATACGAGGGTTTAAAACACGGAGCGTTGGCCCAACGGATCCCGCAACTAATGAGATTATAGGCGGCGACAAAGAGGTATTTGCAAACTTAGAATATCTCTTTCCGCTTGTAGCAGAGCAAAGGGTAAAGGGGCTCATCTTTTTTGACGCAGGAAATGCTTATGATAAAGAAATAAACCTCGGCGATTTAAGGACATCTGCAGGCGCAGGTATAAGATGGTTTTCTCCTGTGGGGCCCCTGCGTTTAGAATGGGGTTATAATCTGGACAAAAGGGCTGGAGAGGAGAGCAGTCAGTGGGAGTTTACCATAGGGACGATGTTTTAAATGCAGCGAATAGCGAGCAGTGCATAGTATTTAGCTTAGATTTATCATTATTATTACTGTTTACTATTCACTAAATTAAAGGAGAATAAGATGAAAAAATTACAATTTAGCATCATAGCAGTTGCGTTTGTTGCCATATTTTCAAGCATGGCAGCGGCTGCGGAACTTAAACTCGGCGTAGTTAATCTGCAGAAGGCATTGAACGAATGTTCAGCAGGCAAAGAGGCTGTTACAGAACTTGAGGCAGACGTTAAAAAAAGGCAGGAACAGGTTGATGCAAAACAGGAAGAGCTTAAAAAGCTTAATGAGGAGATGGAAAAGAAGAAATCTGTCTGGAACGATGATATGAGAGAGCAAAAACAGAAGGAGTTGCAGGGCAAGATGCAGGAGTTTCAGAGATTCTTCATGCAGTCAAACGATGACCTTAAGAAAAAGGAGCAGGAAAAGAAGACCGTAATCATAAAGGACATGATTGAGATTGTAAAAAAACTGGCAAAGGAAAGGGGTTATACATTTGTATTTGAAACCCAGGGTGGCATAGTTTACAATCCGTCTGAAGCAGATATAACCGATGAGGTTATTAAACTGTATAACGCAGAATATAAAAAGGGGAAGAAGTAAAACACAGAGAAGAAATGACGAAAGCATTCAGAATTCAGAATCCAGAATATAGAAGTAATACAAAAAAAACTTTGAAAGAATTGGCAAGCCTTGTTGAAGGGGAAGTTGCCGGTGATGAGAATGCGGCCATTTGTGGTGTGGCAGGGATAGAAGATGCGGGTGAAGGCGACATAACCTTTATTGCCAATCCCAAATATATTGGCAGGGTTTCAGCTACGAAGGCCTCTGCAATTATCGCCTCATCTGATATAAAAGTTCAAAGTAAAAATTTTCTTCATGTTAAAAACCCTTACCTTGCCTTCGCAAAGATCCTGGCGCTTTTTAACCCACCCGTTGCGCTGTACAAAGGTGCTCACCCTGCCGCGTATATCCATCAAACTGCGGTCATAGGCTCGTCTGTCTCTATATATCCGCATGTATATATAGAGGAGGATGCAAAAATAGGCAATGGAGTTGCGCTTTATCCAGGGGTCTATATTGGTAAAGCTGCGCAGGTAGATGATGATACTGTCTTATATTCAAATGTGTCTGTAAGGGAAGGATGTCGCATAGGAAAGAGAGTTATCGTCCACTGCAATTCTGTTGTAGGCAGCGACGGATTTGGTTTTGCGAAGGACGGGGCAAAGTATCATAAGATACCGCAGGTAGGCATTGTCCGGATTGAGGATGATGTGGAGATTGGCGCATCTGTTACAATCGACAGGGCAACACTGGGAGAAACGGTTGTCGGCAGAGGAACGAAGATAGATAATCTAGTGCAGATAGCCCATAATGTTACAATCGGAGAAGACTCTATAATAGTCGCTCAGGCAGGCATAGCCGGTTCTACAAAGATAGGCAGCAGGGTAACTCTGGCCGGTCAGGTCGGCGTTGTAGGGCATATAGAGATAGGCGATGATGTTATAATAGGCTCGCAATCCGGCGTTGCGCAGGATATTACATCAAAAGGGGTATTTTCAGGCAGTCCTGCCATACCGCACCGGGAATGGCTTAAGGCGCAAAACATATTTGCAAAGCTTCCTGAAATGCGGAAGATGCTTTTGGAATTAGAGAAGAGAGTGTCGTTATTAGATAAGCCAGAAGAGAAACGGGGAATCGGGGAAGGGGAGAAACGGAGAAACTGATTCACCGATTCCCCGTTTCGCCGATTCTCCGATTCGTTTAAGTCTTATTCATGGGGGTCTTATGATTGACATAAATGAAATTTTAAAAATCCTGCCGCATCGCTATCCGTTCCTTTTGGTGGACAAGGTTGTGGAATTTGAGGCAGGAAAGAAGGCTAAGGGCATAAAAAATGTCACAATCAATGAGCCGTTTTTCCAGGGGCATTTTCCCGGACACCCTATTATGCCCGGCGTTTTAATAATAGAGGCAATGGCGCAGGTTGGCGGCATACTTGCATTTAAGTCCACGAATGTGGCAAACAAGGCGGTCTATTTTATGGGAATAGATAAGGCAAAGTTTCGCAAGCCGGTGCTGCCAGGGGATAGATTAGAACTTGTTCTGGAGGTGACAAAGAGCCGCGGCGCTATATGGGTATTTAAAGGCGAGGGCTATGTTGAAGGCAATTTGGTTGCAGAGGCAGAATTGATGGCTACGATCGTGGACAAGTAAATTAAAATTCCTAATTTCTAAATCCTAATTTTTAATAAAATGTCAAATGACAAAAGTCTAATTTTATTATAGCGGTGTTAGAAATTAGACATTAGGATTTAGATATTAACATATGGATTCAACCCGCATATGAAAGAGAGAAACAAATAATGCAGATAAAGACAAAAGCCGACAAAGATTTAATCCATCCTACAGCTGTGATTCAGAATGGAGCCAAGATTGAAGAAGGGGTGGAGATAGGGCCTTATTCACTTATCGGCAAAGATGTGACTATCGGCAAGGGGACAATTGTATCTTCTCATGCTGTCATAGAGGGATGGACGACTATAGGGCATGATTGTAAAATACATCAGTTTGTCTCCATCGGCGCGCCGCCCCAGGACGTTACCTATAAGGGCGAGAAGACCGAAGTAGTCATCGGCAGCAATAATGCGATAAGAGAATTTGTTACGATTCATCGAGGTAGTGTTAAAGGCGGAGGAAAGACAATTATTGGCGATAAAAATTTCTTGATGGCCTATGTCCATATTGCGCATGATTGCAGGATAGGCAATAATGTTTTGATGGCCAATGCAGCTACTCTGGCGGGGCATGTTACTATTGGAGATTATGTATATATCGGCGGTTTAGTGGCTATCCACCAGTTTGCAAAGGTCGGCGCATATGCTATTGTAGGCGGCGCTTCGGCGATCACCCATGATGTTCCCCCTTATGTCATGGCTGTTGGCAATAGGGCTAAATTATACGGCCTTAATAAAGTAGGGCTCCGGAGACAGAGGTTTTCAAGAGAGGAGATGGATGATCTGAAGAAAGCATATAATATCCTTTTTAGAAGCGGTCTTACGCTGAAGGATGCAATAGATAAGGCGAGAGATGAACTGGGGCATTCAGAGCATGTTGTGCATCTTGTAGAATTTATAAAGGATTCCAAACGCGGCATTACAAGAGAAAAAGGGAGAAGGGCTGAATCTAATGAGGATTAAAGTTGGGGTTGTAGGCGTCGGCTATCTCGGCAAATTTCATGCAGAAAAATACTCAAGCCTTCCCCATGTAGAGCTTGTGGGTGTTGTTGATACGGATAAAAAACGGGCTGACGAGATTGCGGCAGGTTTAAAAACAAAGGCATTTTATTCGTATAGAGATATTCTGTCAAAAGATACGGTGGATGCAGTAAGCATTGTTGTCCCTACATCTCTCCATTACAAGATTGCAAAGGATTTTCTTTCAAACGGCATAGATGCGCTCCTTGAAAAACCCATAACCAATATCCTGCAAGAGGCGGATGAGCTTATCATGGAGGCAAAAAAGAATAAGGCTATTCTGCAGGTCGGACATCTGGAGAGATTCAATGCGGCTGTTATGGCAATGAACGGCATAGTGAATAACCCGATGTTCATAGAATCCTACAGACTTTCGCCTTTTCCCAACAGAGGAGCGGATGTGGATGTAATCCTTGATATGATGATACATGATATAGACATTATTTTGAATTTTGTCAAATCAGAAATAGGGTCTGTTGACGCAGTCGGCATCCCTGTCATAACTGGTAAGGTTGATATAGCGAATGCAAGGATAAAGTTTCAAAACGGCTGTGTTTCAAATATTACGGCAAGCAGGGTTTCGAAAGAAAGGGTGAGAAAGATACAGCTTTTTCAAGATGATGCCTATATTTCAATTGATTATGCTAATCAGAATATGGCAGTTTGTAGAAAGGTTGGGGGAGGGGGCAGGGAGTTTCCTCAGATTGTGGAGAAAGATATGCGGATAGAAAAAACTGATACACTTTTGGAAGAAATAAAGGCATTTGTAGATTGTGTTATCAGCAGAAAACTTCCATTGGTTTCAGGAGAGGATGGCAAAAGGGCGCTGGAGGTGGCCCAGATGATACAAAAGGAGGTGGGAAGCAGGATGTAGGAGGTGGGAAAGAGATTTTCCTACATCCCACTCCCTACACCCACATCCAAGCTTTATGAATATTTTCATAGTTGCAGGCGAGGCATCAGGAGACTTGCATGGCTCAAATCTTATAAAGTCATTAAAAGAGATAGACCAATCTCTCGTATTTTACGGTATCGGCGGAGAGAAAATGAAATCCCTTGGATTTGATGCAATTGAAGATTCAAGGGAGCTGGCGGTAGTTGGCATCTCAGAGGTTTTTTTAAAGCTCGGCAGACTTTTTACAGCATTCAATAAGCTTAAAAAGGCGCTTGATGAAAGAAGGCCAGATGTTGTTGTGCTTATAGATTATCCGGATTTCAATCTGCATTTTGCAAGAGAGGCCAAGAAGAGGAGAATTCCGGTAATATATTACATAGGCCCTCAGGTGTGGGCATGGAGAAAGGGACGGGTTAAAAAGATAGCAAGGCTGGTTGACAAGATGCTTGTTGTCTTTCCATTTGAGGTGGATATTTATCAGAAGGCAGGTGTGGATGTGGAATATGTGGGGCACCCGCTATCTGCCACAGTATCAAGCCAGTTTTCTAAAGATGGTGCATTGGCTGAATTTGGAATGGCTCAATGTCAAACAGTAGCGCTCTTGCCGGGCAGCAGAAGAGATGAGGTTAATAGGCTTCTTCCTGTTATGCTCGAGGCCGCCGCCATTATAAAAAGGGAAATAAAAGATATTCAATTTATACTGCCCCTGGCAGATACGATAGAACAGGTTTTTGTGGAGGATATTATAAGGGATGTGGGATGTGAAAAAAGTTTTTTCCGCCTCCCATCTCCCACTTCCTGCCTCCGAATTGTCAGCGGCCGTCTTTACGAGGCGTTAAGGGCATCGGATGCCGCAATCGTTGCGTCGGGCACCGCAACGCTTGAAACTGCATTGATGGAAATTCCCATGGTAATTGTCTATAAACTCTCGTTTTTGACCGCTATCATTGGGAGAATATTCGTACATATTGACGACGTAGGTCTTCCCAATATTGTAGCTGGCAGAAGGATAGTGCCGGAGCTTATTCAGGAGTATGCTACTCCTTCGGCAATTGCAGAAAACATTTTGAGAATTTTAAAAGATAAGGGTGAACGGGAAAAGATGATTTCAGAGCTTAAAGAGGTTGGAAAAAGGTTGGGCAAAGTTGACGCATCAAGGAATGCAGCGGAAAAGATATATAAGGTGACAACTCAAAACTCAAAACGCAAATCTCAAAACTTAAACTAAAAACTTAAAACTGCAATTCTTTAAGTTTTGACTTTTGAGATTCTTTTATTATGAAACTCTATCTTCGTCTCTTAAAATTTCTGTTTAATTATTGGTTTCATCTTATATTGGCTGTACTCTTTATGATAACCCTTGCGCTCTCCAATGGCGCAATGGCATATCTGATAGGGCCTGTGCTTAAGTTTCTGTTTACCAATAATGCGGAGGATACAATACGGCTTGTTCCCATAGACCTCTTTACATTCAATCAGGCACAAATGCTTATAGCCGTGCCGGTAATTATTATACTTGTTGCGCTCATTAAAGGCCTCTCATTTTTCTGGCAGGCCTATTTTATGGGCCATGTTGGACAGAGAATGGTTGCAGACATTAGACTGCATTTGTACCAGCATATCCTGAATCTCCCTCTTTCGTATTTTAGCAAGAGTTCCACCGGCCAATTGATGTCAAGGATGACAAATGATGTGGGCATGCTGCAGAATACGGCCGCAAACTCCATTGCAACCGTCTTAAGAGAGAGTTTTTCAATAATAGTTCTTGCAATTGTGGTTATTACCAGGGACTGGAAGCTCGCCCTCGCTGCCTTTATTACCTTTCCTCTTGCAATATATCCATTGGTAAGGTTTTCAAAAAAGATGCGCAAGGTCTCAACCCAGGGGCAGGCGACTATGGGAACTATGACAATGCTTATGCACGAGGCAATAGCAGGCATACGGATTGTCAAGGCCTTTTGTATGGAGAAATATGAAGAAATGAGATTTAACAAGGAAAACGAGAGATTTACGAAGTTCAGCATGAAATCAATAAAGGTTCGATCTATTTCATCGCCACTTATGGAGACGCTGAGAGCGATAGGACTTGCCTTTGCCATATGGTATGCAGCGTACAGAATTCAAAGCGGCTCGTTGGCGCCTGACGACTTCATATCCTTTTCTGCCGCCCTTTTAATGCTCTATCCTCCGATAAAGGCCCTCAATGGCGTTAATATGAATATTCAGCAGGGTCTTGCCGCAGCGGCACGGGTATTTGAGCTTTTGGATATCCCTCAAGAAACGAGAGATCGAGAGAATGCGAAGAAGATTGACGGTATCCATCATGGCATTGAATTTAAAGATGTGTCGTTTAGATATGGCGACAAATGGCTTCTGAAAACTATTAATCTTCAGGTTAAAAAAGGAGAGATTATCGCAATAGTCGGGACAAGCGGTGTTGGTAAAACTACATTTGTAAACCTCCTTCCACGGTTTTATGATGTAAGTGAAGGGGCTATACTTTTTGATGGCGTAGATATTAGAGATATAATAAAAAACTTCCTAAGATCTCACATTGCGATAGTATCGCAGCAGGTTATTTTATTTAATGACACTGTGAAAAAGAACATTGCCTATGGTGATGTTGAAAGAAGTGAAGCCGATATCATAAACGCTGCCAGGGCTGCCAATGCCGATATCTTTATTAGAAGGCTGCCCCAGGGATACGATACCTTGATTGGCGAAGGCGGCGTCAGATTGTCCGGCGGCGAGAGGCAGAGATTATCTATCGCCAGGGCAATCCTTAAAAACGCGCCTGTTCTTATACTGGACGAGGCGACATCATCTCTGGATACAGAATCTGAAATGGAGGTGCAGAGAGGATTGCAAAACCTCATGCACGGGAGGACAACCTTTGTTGTTGCGCACAGGCTTTCTACTGTAAGAAATGCAGACAGGATTATTGTATTTGCTGATGGCGGAATAAAAGAGATGGGAAGACATGAAGAACTTTTAGAACTTGGTGGAGAATATTGTCGTATTTATAAAATGCAGTTTCACGGAGGGAGTGAAGAGTTGTTAAGGCTGAAAGCTGAGAGTTAATAACCCTACTCACAGGCCGGGGATGAAGGCGAGCTATTGCGATTAAAATATGCTGAAGAAAATCTTGAACCAAAGTACTGTTATTATAGTGCCGTTTTTGGCATCATTACTTGTCAAATTTCTTGCCAGTACCATGAAAATTACCTATGTCAATTTTGAAAAGATATGGGGAGATTGGCAAAGCGATAGAAATGTAATTATTGCCTTTTGGCATGGAACACTTTTAATGATGCCTATTATGTATAGAGGCGGCGGCGTCAGCGTCCTTGTGAGCCGGCACAAGGATGGCGAGTTGATAGCAAGGACTGTAAAGAGATTTAATATTGATTCTGTCAGAGGCTCTTCAACAAGAGGCTGGTTAGGTGGTGTAAAGGGGCTTTTAAATGCTCTCAAAAAAGGCAAGGACATAGCCATAACGCCTGATGGTCCAAAAGGCCCGAAATTTAATGTACAGATGGGAATTGTCCATTTAGCAAAGCTGACAGGCCTTCCGATAATACCTATGACCTTCAGCGCCTCAAAAAAAAAACTTTTAAAAGCTGGGATGGGTTTATTATACCGTATCCGTTTTCAAAAGGCGTGTTTATCTGCGGTGAGCCCATCATTGTAAATCGTGATTCATCCGAACAAGAGTTGGAGCAAAAGAGGCTGGCTCTGCAAAGAAGCCTCATAGAAATTACAGAAAGGGCGGACAGTTTTTTCAGTGAACAGTGAACAGTTATCAGTGAGCAGTAAAAAGCTGATAACTGATAGCTGATATATGTATCTCCTCTACGACATCCTTCTCCATCTATCCCTTATTCTCCTCCTGCCATATTTCCTTTTTAAGATGCTTTTTGTTGGTAAGTACCGAAAGGGTATCTTGGAAAGGTTTGGGTTTATAGAAAGAGAAAAGCTCAAAAATCTTTCTCATGGTCACGCTGAACATAATGGAGAGATTGTTTGGTTTCACGCTGTTTCTGTCGGAGAGACAAAGGCAGCTCTGCCGCTTGTAAAGCGTCTTAAAGAAAAACACCCCGGTGTAAAAGTTGTATTTTCTACGGTTACGGCCACCGGCAATGCGGTCGCTGTGAAACAAGGCTCGGAATGGATTGACAGCCTTATATATTTTCCGCTGGATTTTTACTGGGTTGCGAACAGGGTTGCAAAGAAGTTGAAGCCCAGAGCCTTTGTAGTGGTTGAAAAAGAGATATGGCCGAACATTCTCCAGGTTTTGAAAAAAAATAAAGTTCCTGTCATGGTTGTAAACGGCAGCATATCAGACCGTTCTTTCAAGAGATATCATTTGTTCGGTTTTTTCTTTAAAAGGATATTCAAGGATATATCCCATTTTCTGTGCCAGACAAAAAAGGACGGCGATAAGGCAATAACCCTTGGAATAGAGCCTGCAAGGGTTGCCGCAACAGGCAATATAAAGTTTGACATAGAGCCTCCTCATTGGAACCCTCTTGAGAGAGATGTTCTTCTACGGAGGTTTAATATAACAGCCGATGATAGAATCCTTGTCGCAGGCAGCACCCATGAGGGTGAAGAAGAAATTATACTGGATGTTTTTAAAAGGCTTAAGCAGGAATTTCCCAGTTTAAGATTGATAATTGCGCCGAGGCATCCGGAAAGGTTTAATGAGGTGGAAAGACTTATTCGGGATAAAGGTTTTTCTGTGATAAGAAGGTCGGAGATAAGAAGTCAGAAGCCAGAAGCAAGAAGCCAGAAGCAAGAAGCCCAAAAAAATCTTGCCTCTT
>JACPZB010000005.1 GCA_016195725.1 Deltaproteobacteria bacterium
ACATGACTGCCGAAGAGATGACCGGAAGGATTATCGCGGCTATGGCAACCGGCCTTGTGAATATCATCGCCCATCCCACAGGCAGGGTGATTGCGGCAAGGGAGCCGTATTCTGTAGATATGCCGAGGCTTATGCAGGCTGCAAAAAAATACGGTATAATCATGGAACTCAACAGCTATCCCGAACGGCTGGATTTGAGCGATACCTATTTAAGGCTTGCCAAAGACATGGGCGTTATGGCGGCAATATCTACGGATTCGCACAACAGACAGCATATGGATTTTATACGATTCGGCATCCATACAGCCCGCCGCGGCTGGCTTGAAAAAAAGGATGTTTTAAATACAAGGCCGGTGGTGGAGGTTTTGAAGATATTGAAAAGAAAACAACACAGTTCAGCTAATTGGATTCCCGAATGAAGATAAATATTAAAAAAAGCGCCCTTTTCATTCCAGTTCTTTTTTTGTTTTTTGCCACTGCTGTTTATGCCGATATTTCCAGCCTCCCATCGGAACTCAGAAATTTTTGGTCTGAAAGACTTTCCGAACTCAAAACTGTTGATACAGGATTTGAGATGGGCAATATTCTGAAAAAAGGTAAAGTTATTGGCAGGGATGTCTGGTTCAGGGGCTATGGCAATGTACGGCTGCACGGGTATCTTGCGGAGCCTGTCAACATTAAGGCAAATCAGAAATTACCTGCAGTTTTGCTTCTTCACGGCTACTCTGATTACGGAAGACCTTCTTGGGCGGAGAGATACGCAAGGATGGGTTTTGTCGCCTTTGCAATAGATGCGCGGGGACACGGCAAAAGCCGGCAGGATTATAATCCTGGTTTCCCCGGTCTGATGGTTGAGAACATTACAAACCCTGCAAATTACAGCCTTGTTGGTGTTATACTTGACGCGATAAGGGGAATTGATTTTCTTGAGACCCTTCCGGAGGGGGACAGAAATAGGATTTATGTGAGCGGCAGCAGCATGGGAGGAGGGAGCGCCATGATAGTGTCTGTAATAGATGAAAGGGCAAAGGCTATCGCAACAGGCGTGCCGTTTCTAAATAACATACCGGAGAGTTTAAAAACAGCAGATGGCGGGCCTTACATGGAAGTAAAGAAATATCTGAAAGAACACCCTCATGATAAAGAAAAGGTTTGGGATACGTTAAAATATGTTGATGCGTATAATTATGCGCCGTATATAAATAAACCCATTATAGTCGGAGTCGGCCTTGCCGATTCCATCTGCCCTCCGGAGGGTATTCAATCAACTTTTGACAGGATTCCACAGGAAACGAAAAAAGAAATCTACGAGGCGCCGAAGGCAGGCCATGTGGTTCTGCCCCAATGGCATGATAAGAATCGGAAATGGTTTTCTGAAAATTAAGGCCGGCTAATCGTTGTTTTATCATATAAATAAAGCGGTCTTTGTGAGATGCTGATTTTTTACATTTAAATTTTTAGATATGGAAAGAAAAACTAACCTCATAGCGCCCTTCATCATCATACTGCTGACCTTTATAGCATATTCCAACACCTTTTCCAATTCCTTTCATTTTGATGACAGATACGCAATCTTTGAAGACCATTTAATTATGGACATTGGCAATGTGCCTGCAATCATAAAAGACATATTCAACAGGCCGGTTTTAAGGACTACCTTTGCCATAAACTATTATTTCGAAGGCACAGAGCCGTTTGGTTATCACCTCCTTAACATCATACTCCATATACTGGTAAGCATAGGCGTATATCTGTTAGCGTATCTGCTTTTAAACAGGCTGGAAAATACGCGAGACGCCGTTGGAAACCCGCGATTTGCGATTCGCGATTTACGGTCATTTGCCCTTTTGTCCGGCCTTGTATTTGCGCTTCATCCTGTGCACACAGGCTCTGTTACATACATTGCCAGCAGGTCTGCTGTGCTTGCAACCATGTTTTATGTATATGCAATCATACTTTTCATAATAGGCTTTGAAAAAACCAGTTTGAAAAGGGCATGGTTTTATCTGATGGCGTTTTTTGTCTTTGTCCTGGGCATGGGTGTTAAGGAGATTGTTTTAACGACGCCGTTTATCATAACGTTGCTCGCTTTTATGCTGCTTCAAAATCGCAGCCCAAACCCGGATGCAAGCAAGACAGGAAAAAAAGGGGGAACTTTTCTTTATATAGTATCTTTCGTCTGGCTGCTTCTTCCCCTGTATGCCCTGATAAAATATCTCATGGGCCAAAATCTTATCCCGGTGGACACAAGATTCGGACCTGGCGAGATTCTGCCACCGTATCAATATTTTCTTACAGAATTAAATGTAGTGGTATTCCACTATCTGAAATGGCTTTTTCTCCCCATAGATGCTCCTCATGTTGACCCGGACATACCTGCAGAAATATCTCTAATAGACGGCTCAACACTAATTGCGCTTGTTATCATTGCCAGCCTTATCTACACAGCAATCCGCCTTCTGAACAAGGCGCCGCTTATCTCTTTTGCCATTTTCTGGTATTTTATCACCTTAATCCCCACCTCCAGCATATTTCCGCTCGGAGATGTGGCTGTGGAAAGGCATCTGTATCTGCCCTCCATCGGATTTGCGCTTTTTTCAGGATTCATGCTCATGAAATTAAAAGAGGCGCTTCCGTCAAGGCTGGCATTTATCCCCTATCTTGTCAGCATCCCGCTGATAGTCTTGACTATAAAGGCAAACTCTGTATGGAAAAGCGAGGCGACCCTCTGGGAGGATGCAGTTGCAAAATCTCCAAATAAGATCAGGGTGTTAAGCAACAGGGCATTTTCTTATCTGGAAACCGGCAACCTTGATAAAGCAGAGGCGCTCTACAAGGAATTTCTCAAACATTTTCCCGGCGATTCCCTGGGATATAATAATCTTGGCCTGGTATACGAAAAAAAGGGCGATTTTATGTCTGCTGTTCATTACTACAGGGAGGCGGTTCGCCTCAGACCTCAATACTGGCTCTTCCACATGCACCTCGGAAATGCATACGGCCGGATAGGTCTTGCCAATGACGCGATAGTTGAACTGGAAACCTCAGTAAACCTTGAGCCGTTAAATCCTGAACCCATGATTGCGCTTGCGTCTTTATCGGCAAAACAAGGAAATGTGGATAGGACGATTGCCGCCGCAGAAATGGTTATTAAGATCGAACCAAAAAACGCAATGGCCATTTCCCTTATGGGATTTGCTTATGAGAAAAAAGGCATGCCAGAAGAGGCCTTAAAATATTACAGGATGGCGCTGGAGCTACATCCAGGATGGAAACCCGTTTCAGAGAGGGTGGAGGCATTAGCCGGCGCACGATAAGGTTATATAAACATGAATTCTAAATACGGCATTTATTCAATAGCAGGCTCGGTAATAATTCTATTTATCCTCTCCCTTGCCGCCTTCATGAGAAACCTCGTTTGGCATGATGAACTCTCCCTGTGGAAGCGCACAGTAATCAGTTCGCCGAACAAATCCAGACCATTCAACAGCCTCGGGGTTGCTTATGCAAACAAAAAACTATATGACGAGGCAATCAGGCATTTCAAAATGGCTATCAGAAATGGCTCCGGCCTGCAAGAGGTGCATCACTATAACCTGGCTCTTGCGTATCAGGATAAAGGAGTGATAGAAGAAGCAGTATTTGAATTTACAGAGGCCATAAAACTGAAACCGGACTATGCAGATGCCCGCTACAGACTGGGTATCCTCTATAAAGATATGGGTATGACAGAGAAGGCGGAAGCCGAACTTAAAAAGGCTGTTGAATACGTCCCTGATCGCGACACATTCCGCAACAGCCTCGGAAATATCTATCTTCTTCAGAAACGATACAGCCTCGCCTTGGAGGAATATAAAATGGCGCTGCGTACTAATCCTTCAAATGTGGAATCCCTGTATAATCTTGCCATAACATACGACGCAATGGGTATGCGGGAGGATGCGGTAAAATCTTACATAGATTTCATCATGGCAGCGCCTAGTGAATATCAATCTGCCGTAGAGAATGCAAATAAAAGACAGCAGGAATTGTCAAAAAAACTGTTGAATATTGAGTGATTTGGCCCCCCAAAAAACACTCTCTTATTTCCCGGCAGGTTGAGGCGGTGCAGCAGCGGGCGCTGGAGGCGGCGTCTCAACCCCGAGAGGCTTTGAATGGCACCTGAAACAATCCTCAAGCGGGAATGCAACTTTCCCGTGGCACATTCCACAATACTTCCCGGCTATAATCTTCCTCATGCTCATATCAGGATTACCGCCCGCCTTCATATTGAATACGTTTGGATGGCAGCTGCCGCAGTGCAGCCACTCTGTATGTGTCTTGTGCGGGTAAACAACATCGGGGGGATGTGGGAAGAATTTAGTTACCGGCAAATCAATATCCTTATCAAATATCCACATATTTTCATTTCCATCAAGGGATGCCTTTGGTTTTATTTTGCCGTCTCTTAAGGTTTTTACCCAGTCTACCTTATTCCCGAAATCAGCCCTGGGAAAATCTTTTGTTATATCCTCTATCTTTCTGTTGGCCTTGACCTCTATGCCGAAGGAATGGCATCTATCGCACTCTGTTGCAGGAAATGCAATATTGCCGTTATGACATTTGCCGCAAAATTTTCCCTCAAATATGTCTCCCATCCTGATGTCGGTTGCGCCTGCCTTCATGGAAAAGCCGATATCACTATGACAGACCTTGCATGTAAACTGCGTCCTGTGCCACCAATGGGGAAAAACCACAGGTTTCATAACCTGTCCTTCACCGGTATATCTGTTTAATATTACAGTGCCATAACCTGCAGGTGATTTGACACCCTTAAATGTAGGTGAAAACTCCTTTGTCTGCTGCGCAGCTGCCTTTTGATAAACCGGTATGCATATCATAAATAATATCAATAATAAAACGTTCAAATATAAAAATTCTCTATGCAAGATAACCCTCCTTACTTGGTCGTATGACAGGAAACACATAATATTTCATAATCTATACGCAGCATGCGTTTTAGGCCACTCTTGTTGTGGTAATCGTGGCAGGTGTAACAGACAAGCTTTCCCTGGGGTAGAGGCATCCATTCAGGGACAGAGACCTTATGTGAAACCTTAACTGATACAGGATGCCGAATGACAGGGTGGCTATTTATATTACCCTCGTGACACTTTACGCATGTTGTTATAATATCATGATTAAGTTTAGGCATGTCTGTGACGACATGGCACACAGGGCAGAATTCCCTTTTTTCAAAGTCATGGGGATTTACAGGGGCAGGAATATCTGCAACCTCTGCCCCGACACGACCGCCGCCCAGAACAACAAACAGGGCAATCAAAATAGTCTTAAATCCCATATTTTTCTCTTCATATGCTGTTGTCTATAGCATATAGTATCAGCAGCTTTATTCCGATATCGCTCTATGGCAGATAATTATAATTTGGCGTTATTGTTGCCGGGTTGGCGCCGGTATAACTGTGATTACAGACTGTATCAGCAGCCGTCTTAAACCACAGTTGAATGTTTATTGCATCAGCCTGATAACCAGTGATACATGCCCCATTCATCATCCGTTTTCCCAACTGGGTCGTTCCGTTAGTTCCTAAACCTGTGTTGCTTCCGTGAATGCCGTCAATTACTGTTAAACCATTTTGAGTTGCAGTCCTGCCGCCATGACATGACAGGCATAGGATGCCAAATATATTTGAGTTGTTGCCAGTGCTGGCTCCTGTTGTATAAAACGGGGATGTCGGAGAACCGCTGCAGGCGCCCTGATCCGGCGGATGGGATACTCTGGAATAGTTTGCATTGGGTGGACAGTATCCCTCATCCCCATATACATCCCTTCTGTGACAATTGTAACAAAGGTTGGTTGGACTGCCTCCCACGGTTTCTTTGCTCCTTAATAAGAACTTATTGCTTGAGCCATGAGGGCCTTTGGGGTCTGTGCTGCCGTAACTGCTGTTTCCATGGCAGTCGGAGCATGTAATAAGACTTGTATGGCCTATGCCACCGCCGCCCAGCCCGGCTTCAGGACAATTGTTGTCAACGGCACACTTAAAGGTATTGCTGAGCCCCAGATTATTAGCTGGCCAATTAGCATTGGCGGTAAATGCCGGCTGATTCTTTCCCTGTATCTCAAATGCCGGGTGATAGCTAAAATTACCAGTATTAAAGTCAGCGGTTGGGTCTGACTGGAAAAAGTATGTATTAGAAGGAACAGCAGGATTTATTGCGCCGTATGCGTATGAAGAATGGCATTTAAGACAGAGAAATGCTTCATATCTACTTAGATAATCCGTATTGGAGGGATCGGTGTCAAGTAATACTGTTTTATAATTTGATTGATTGTTCGGAGAACCGGGGGTAAGGCTACTCCAGAGGGTTAAAGAACCTGGTTGTGCACCCCATGTGCCGATAAGATTATTGCCGATATAGCTTCCTTTTGAAATATCTCCCTGTCTACCGCCTATGACGTGGTTTCCCTGTTTGGCTGCATGGGGATTATGACAGTCCGCGCACTCGGCGTGCCTGTTATTGTTGTTATCAATGAAGATATCTTCCCGCACAGGCGGTGTGCCGGTGGTAAACCTCTTGGGAATATGTTTATCAGAACCACCTTTGGCATCGTGTTTATATGTAGAATTGAACACAGCATCTATATCCTTGGTGGCGCTGCTGCCATTGCTCATTTTTCCGTTATGGCAGTTTAGGCATGTCCACGCCCCGCCAACTATTGTCGTAAGGTTGCTTGGATCCTTTCCTTTAAGAAGATGTTTCGCAAGCGCTCCGCCATGGGAACGATGACAGCTCAGGCATCCATACATTTTAAGGGTATCGTCGGTATAGTCATTGCCTGACACCCCGGCGCCGCTCAAATGCGCTGCGCCTGCTGTCCCCTCTATCCCGCGGGTAATCCCGGTAAATGTGTTGCCGCCGCTCGTACCCGTATACTTTATAAGCTCGTTGTCTATTCTTATCCTTCCAGCGGTTGGAAAACCTGCGGTGGAAGCTACCTGTATGTTTGCGGCGCTGCTGCTGTCAATTCCGCTTGATAAGGTAGTTGGAGAGGGAGTAAGGCCAAAATCATACGGGTCCCAGGGAGTCGGATCCGTTCCGGAAATGCCGGTAAATTTGTAAGTATTTTCCTCCCTGTGAACAGGCGCATCCGTGTTATCCCAATATTTTTTAGCATGGCATCGGTTGCATTGCTGGGCGCCATAATTGCCTGTTCCCGGGTCCAGTGCCTCCAGTAAAAATTTTGGATAGGTTTTGCTGTGCGGGTCATGACAGCTTGTGCACTGGACATTCCCATTTTTGTCCAACACAGCAGGGGTTATATTTGGATAGTTCTTAGAAGACTCGCCTGGGTCCTTAACCTCGTTATTGGCAGGATAAGATAGCGAGTATGCAAAAGATATTGGATGGTCATTGCTTAAATTGGTACCCAAATTGGCAGCAGAGGTAGAGAGGAGTGCGCCGGTCGTTGGGTCTACTCCCTGCATGCTCAGGGTAGAGGCAAGAACTGCGCCAGGGGCATTTAAAAGTGCCCCTATGGCAATGGTGCCGTCATGGCAAGAAAGACAAAGCCTGGATGAACCGGTCGGCTGTCCAAGAGATACGGCTGTCATGGTTGTTGTGCCATAGAGAATGTATGTGGAGCCTGGGTCAGCCTTGTTCCATAATGCGCCGCTCGGATTTGAGTTATGCGGGGTATGACAAAAGACGCATATCTCAGTGGTTGACGGGGATTTAACCGTTCCGGGCCCGTACATTGAAAGATTATGCTTTGTGCCGGTAACACCGGGGACATCCGGGTTAATTACGGTTGCCGCGCTAACAAGGTAGACCGCTGTCAGAAAAAAGAGGCAAGAGGCAAGAAACAAGAGGCAAGATTTTTTCAGTCTCTTTTGAAATATATTTGCTCTATTTCTCATTTTCAATTGTCTCATCCCCAAGATATCTAAAAATTTGAATCCGCCTGTTAAAGGAATCGGATATATATATCTTGTCCTCGTTGTCAATAAATATCCCTGACGGCAGCCAGAAATTCCCTCTCCCTTGTCCCGAAGAACCAAAAGATAGGAGAAATCGTCCTTCTCTGTCAAATATCTGCACAGCATCAAAAAGGGCATCCACTACATAAATATGTCCATTCCTGTCAACCGCTACCCCTTTTGGTCTCGCAAAATTACCAGAGCCATCCCCCTGACGGCCAAACATAGAAACAAACTTTCCCGCCTTATTGAATATCTGTACCCTGAAGTTCATGGAATCGGTTACATAAACAAAACCTTCTTTGTCCACGAAGATATCAGTAGGAAAATTAAATGCCCCATTTTCCCTTCCCCGGCTCCCGAATACATAAAGATATTTTCCACTCAAATTATACACGGATATATTATGCCCCAGTGTGTTCACCGCATATAAAAGCCCTTCGGTCTTATTGACTGCAAGACCGGTAGGTCTCTGGAGGTTTTGTTCAATTTCAAATAATAATTTCCCTTTCCTGTTAAACGCAAAGATTTTGTTCAACTCCGAGTCTGACACATAGATATTGTCCTGATTGTCAACAGCAATTCCGATTGGGGATACAAATCCGCGGTTATTGAATTCATCAATCCATGTATAATTACCATCTTTCTTGTCAAAAATATGCAGCCTCTTAAAGGCTGTATCCGCCACAAGAATCCTTCCAGTACTATCCATAGCTATACCATATGGTTTTATAATTCGATCTGTTGTTTCCCCTGCCAGGAATTCGAACACCCTGCGAAAAAAACCTTTCTTAGTTCCGGCATCATCAGGCTTTTCCAGCATGCCTTCGTAGCCAATCCTTGCTGGTTCGGGGGGCAGAGGCCAGACAATGGGAGTTGAAGGGGTTTCTTTATTATGTTCAGACAGGGTGGTGGAGCAGCCTGCCAAAAACAAGAGGCAAGAAGTCAGAAGCAAGAAACAAGAAGTTAGAAGCCAGAAGTTAGAAGTTAGAATAATTTTTCTCTTGCCTCTTGCCTCTTGCCTCTCGCTTCTTATTTCTTGCCTCTTGCCTCCTGTCTCTTGCATCTCGCTTCCTATCTCCTATGGCAATACTGACATATTGGTGAGCCTGCTGACCGCAGCCTCCACTCATAGTCAGCTCCTTTGTCTGCCTTACCTATAAGCAGGCCTCTCTCATGCGGGTTATGACATGTGGCGCAAAATATCTTGCCAGTCTTGGGTTCAAATGGCATAATTACATCAGCCTCTTTCAGAGATTTTTCTATATTCTTTGCAATATACTCTGGAGGCTTGATCCAGTGGTTCGGTGCCCCAGGTATGCCTCTCAATGTGGCGCCAATCCATTCCCCCCCCGGATGCATCCTTTCAGGATGGCATCTGAAACATCCCTGCTTTACATCTTCTTCAAACCGCAATTTTACATCAAGGATAGATTTAGCCTCTTTTATATTGGGTATTTCAGGATGGCATATAAGACATTTTCTCCACAGAATTTCGCCCTCATCATCAATCTGATCATGTGGATTCAGGCCGGCTGGAACCCTTTCCTTTAACTCGCCCTCTTGGGCAAAGGAGGCAGGCTCAAGAAGCAAGAAACAAGAAGTCAGAAGCAAGAAAATAGAAGTTAGATGCAAGAAGCAAGAAGTTAGAAAAACCTTGCCTCTTGTCTCTTGTCTCTTGCTTCTTGCCTCTCGCTTCTTGTAACTATTGTCCAAATGCATAGAGAGACCCATCTTTTGATCCAACAAAGACCATTCCGCCGGATATAGCTGGTGAAGATTGTATGCCTCCGACAGTCATATATTTCCAGAGGAATTCCCCATTTTCCAGTTTCACTGCATAGAGGCCGCCATCTTCGCAGCCAACAACGGCAATGCCATTGGAGGATACTGCCATGGTAGAATTGACCTCGTCTTGAAATTTATACTCTTTTTTGAAGTTTCCATCCTTGATGTCAAAATATTTTATTGTGCCATCCTTAAGACCGATATAAACAGCATCCTTTGTTACAACTGGGGAGGAATATGGCCAGTCACTCAATGCAGTGCGCCAGATTATGGTTCCTTTTTTGGCATCAAGGGCAAGAAGGCGGCGGCTGTAAGTTGCAATATACACCACCCCATCTCTTATAACCGGCGAAGAATATATGGCTGATCCTACTAAGAAATAACTCCATATCTTGGCACCATTTTTAGCATCAAGGGCATAGATAATGCCATTCTTCCCTGCGGTATAGACAACCCCATCCCAATAGGCCGGGGATGAATATATCCCGCCATATTTATAGTCTGTCATCTTGCTTCTCCAGCGAAGCTTCCCGTCCTTGGCCTCAATGGCATAGATATAAAGGTCATTTGATGCAATATAGACTGTCCCATCTGCAACAACCGCAGATATCAAGACCTTGCCTCCTGTCTCATATTTCCAGAACAATTTACCATCCTTTACATTCAGGGCGTATATCCAGCCGTCTTTAGATCCAAAATATACCACGCCGTCAGCAACAGCAGGGGTGGAGAGTATCTGCCCTTCGCTTTTATGCCGCCATATCAGCGCACCTGTTTTTGCATCAAGGGCATAAAGGTGGTTATCATATGAGCCGATAAAAACATTCCCCCCGGAAATAACTGGAGACGAATAGAGAGGCCCCCCTGTTTTAAATTGCCATTTGAGGCTTAATGGTAAAGAGAAATTTTCGCCGGCGTCAGCGGAATGGGTTGGGTCCTTCATGAACATCGGCCAATCAGCAGCGCTTGATACAGCAGGCAGCAGAGTAAGTATAAATAAGAGGCAAGAGACAAGAGGCAAGAGACAAGATAAAAGATGAAAGAGAAAAGTTCTTCTTGCTTCTTGTTTCTTGCTTCTAACTTCTTGCCTCTGGCTTCTAACTTCTAACTTCTGGCTTCTAACTTCTGACTTCTTGCTTTTAACTTCTTGCATCTTGTTTCTATCTTTTCCCATTTTTTTATTGCCTCTTGCCTTTGCTGGCAAAGGATTGCATGCCTGTTATCCAACCTACACCTTAAAGATGGAGAATTGCTGTTCCATTGCCTTTCTCCCCTTTGAAAGGGACAGATAGATGTCTTTCGCTTCCTGTGAGGACAGGGCTCTTTCATGGGTAAGATGTTTCATTTCTGTCACCATTTTTTCCAGCTCATCTGCCTGCATCTTGAAAGAGATAAAAACCTTGCCTAACCTGTTTACCATCGTGTTATAGGATGCCGAGAGCTCATCAGGGATATCCTTTAAAATCTTCGGTGCCATATCTCCTCTTTCAAAATCTTCCAAGGCCTCTTTAAAACCTGTTAAAGGGATTGTCACCTTGTTGACGATAAATAACCCTACTATAATAACGGAAATAATCAGGAGAGGTACTGCAATAATATTTACCTTAAGAAGAATATCGCCAATTACCTCGCCTGTTGCTCCAATCTTAATATGACTCCTATATAGCGCTTCTGCCAGCCCTTTGTCAACCAGATAATATACCAGAAACCAGTTTATGAGGAAGCCTACAACAACTGACAGAGAAAAACCAAAAATAAATCTGGATTGCAGGCCCTTCTTGATAAAATAATTTCGTCTTCTAAAAGCAGCTTTTTTTTTCATACATCCTCCCATGAAAGAGAAAGAAGCAAGAAGTTAGAAGCAAGAAGCCAGAAGTTAGAAGCAAGAAGAACTGTTTCCTTTCATCTTGCCTCTTTCATCCTGCCTCTTGCCTCTTGCATCTTGCTTCTTATTTTATTTGCCTCTACCATCTTCCTTTACCCCCATCTTTTGATAGAGACTATCCAGATTCTTGCGTGCATCCGAATAATCGGGTTTCAATTCCAAGGCCTTCTTGTATTGCTGAATGGCATTATCCATCTGCCCCAGTGTCTCGTATGTAACCCCCAGATTATTATAAGCAGCTACCATATTGGGGTTTATCTTCAACACAGTTTTATACTGCTCTATTGCCTCATGTAAATGTCCCTGTAGATAATAAACATTGCCGAAACTGTGATAAACCAGCGCAAGGTCAGGCCTCAGCCTCAATGCCTTTTTATATTCCTGGATGGCTTCATTGAGCAGGCCCATATCCTTGTATGCGACGCCCAGGTTTATATATGCCCCTGCGAAGTTAGGTTTTAATTTTAACGCGATATTATACTCGTGAACAGCCTCATCTTTCCTGCCCTGAGCATAATATGCGTTTCCCAGATTGCTGTGGGCATCCGGATAATTGGGATTCAACCTTAACGCAACTTTATATTCCTTAATTATTTCATCCAGCAGCCCGCCCTGTTCATAGTAGGCCTTTCCGAGATTATTGTGTGCCTCAGAAAAATCAGGCTTCAACCCTATTGCAATCTTATACTCCTTAATTGCCTCATCCATCTTTTCATTTTCAAGTGCGGTACCCAGATTATTATGCCCTCTGGCCTTATCAGACGATTTTTTCACCACATCCCTCCATAGGGTGCCGTCATTTTGCCAGATTAGATTTCTATTGTGTGTGGCATAGGAAAAGGCTGCAATAATAAATAGCCAGCAATATATTGCAATAGAAATAGATTTATCCATGAGCAGCAACCCCATAAGCAAGCCCCATAAATAACCTATTGACTCAGAAAATATACTACTAGATTTTCTGTCAAGGCGGTTATTTTTTACCCTCTTTTCCTTCACCTTTTAGATTAGCCAGCTTTTCCCCGGCCTTGTTCCACCATAGACTGTGAGGCTCTGTATACTTCATAAATTCTTCCAGATTCTTTATAGTCTCTTGTTTATTTCCTTTTTTTTCATAGGCCAGCGCCATGCCGTAAAATGCATTGGGGAAATTCGGATTAATGGCCAAAGCCTCTTTCTGTTCGCTCACGGCGCCGTCTATATCGCCTTTATCAAGATAGGTGAATCCCAGATTGCTGTGGGCCTCGGCTGAGCGGGGGTTAAGCTTCAGAGACTCTTTGTATGATGATACGGCCTCATTGTATTGACCCTTGAGGGAGAATTGAACCCCTTTGTCAAAATATTCTTTGGCCTGTGCAAGCGATTTATCGCCCGGCGCTGCTGTCCCTGTAACCGGCGGGATCTTTTTAGCATCTCCGCTTTTTTGTTCACAACCTATAACCCATGAAAACAGAACAGTTGCCGCCGTGATAAAAATAACCCCTGTTGCCCTTCCCAAATGCCTCGTTTTCGTCATTTTGCAGTCTCCTTTTATTTTTTTCTTGCCTCTCGTTTCTTGCTTCTAACTTCTTGCTTCTTGTTTCTTGCCTCTATTATTTTATTTCTTGTGGCATGCAAAGCACAGGGCACTGTATTCATTACTCATAACCAATTCGAAATGCCCTCCCTTGCCGTAAGGGTTATGACAGCTTCCGCAGCCCACCATGCCGTCAAACAACCTTATCACAGGGTTCAACTCCTCTATCTTCTTATAGGCGCCGCTATGTTTAGGATACGAAACACCGATGGGGTGGCTTAGCCCAACACTGCTTTCATGCTCAAACTCTCCGGCCCTGACCTTTGCGACCAGGGCATCCTTGCCAAGACCGGCATCATGGCACATCAGACATCTTATAGAAAGGTCGTCAATATAGCCTCCTGTGCTTCCGGGGAGATATCTGGTTGATATGCTTTTGCCCATATGAGCTGACCCGATTGCTCCCTTATGGAGCGAAGAATCATCTTCCAGCATCAGATGGCATCTTATGCAGAAGGGTTCCCCGATAGATGCAACCCTCAGCTTATATTGGCCATAGCCTGCCTTATGGGTTGTATGACAAGTATTGCAGGCAACATTTCCTTTCCTGTCCAATAAAAAATCCCCGGGTATCTCCATTGACGGCTTCATGCCGACAGGGTGGGATATCCCCACAGCGTCTTTATGACAATTGAGGCAGAGAGAGCTGATGTCTTTGGTAAATAATAATCTTTCCTGTTTTTCAGCCGGCTCGGTTAAATGGCATGTCATGCACTGGCCGCTAAAATTATGATAACTGCTCCACTGCGACCATATATAATAGCCTGTCCCAAGAATCACCGCAGTCAGAATTATTGCAATTAAGCGAGTCTTCACAACTGTCCTTCCAGCTTAATCACTTGTAAAATGTCTTTTAATTTACCTGTCTCATTCTCAAGCCCGCCAATAATATTTCTCATCTCGCTTTCAGAATATCCTTTGTCTAACAATGCCTTCATGTCGTCCTCTATAGCCTTAAGCCGTAAAAGGCTTTTCTGCACGGTCCTTATCCTGTGGTTCATTGCGCGGGTTGACTTATTGATCGGTTCAACAAGCCCAATAATCTGGTCGCCTGTCCGCAGCCTCACAATATGTGTCAAATCTCCTGAGCCTATAGCTTCCAGGCTTTTTTCAAAGCGGTATATAGGGCCTGCTATCTTATGAGAAAAGAAAAGGGACAGGACGGCAATGGCAAGGGACACCAGGCCCAGCAGAAGGATGGATTGTAT
The DNA here is from genome assembly GCA_016195725.1 of Deltaproteobacteria bacterium. GTDB lineage: Bacteria > Desulfobacterota > GWC2-55-46 > UBA9637 > UBA9637 > UBA10170. The sequence continues at coordinate 14,440 of JACPZB010000005.1, forward strand.
AGATGCAAAAAGCAGAGGGAAAACCATTTTTTTGACCAATTGCAAGGTAAAAAAGGCCTCTCCATAGTTACTGCTTAATTCCCTGTAGGTTAGGAAATAGAACAGGGCGCTGGCTATAAAAACCGCCGTCAGTGTGATTAAACAGAAAATCAGCATGAACCGAAGCTTAAAACCAATTTCAATAAATCCGATACGCACATGGACTCCCTATAAATAAATTTCTAATTTCTAAATCCTAATTCCTAATAAAATATCAAATGTCAAAAACTAAAAACATTGGAAATTAGATATTAGGATTTAGAACTTGCCTCTTGTATTGTCTCAGAATATCCTCACAAAGCTGCGGGATACCTTCAGCATCCATCTCTCCTCCGTATAATCTCTATTGGCAGTTTTCATGGCGCCTTCTGTATGGCGATATTCCGCAGATAAAAACCACGCCCTTAGTCTGTAAAAAAGAGCTGTTTCCATAGAATCCACAATATCAAGCAGTCCGTTTGTTATTGTATCATTCCGTTCCAGCTGCAGCTTCCAGACCATATTTCTGCCAAGTCTTTTGTCATAGGATCCCTTGTAATAAATATTAATGGTATCATTAATAATAATATCCCTGCTGCTTCCTCTGTTTTCAGAAAGCGCCTTGCCATAACCTGCTGAAAGATCAAGCATACCGGCCAGAAAAACCCTCTTATGGCTGCCCTTTATACCAGTTTCCCATGCGCTGCTTATTTCCTCTCGTTTCAACCCTTTTTCTACTACAGACTGTATATAGTCGTTGTATGTAGTATAGGCGGCAATAGTTGTATTTTTAAAGTAAGTGAGGTTTGCCCTTACATTAAAGCTATTTTCTTCTCTATCTATAGAATACGCAAATTTCTGGTCAGACGGCGGACCGGCCGGTCGAACGAGTGTATAATATTTATAAGATGCTTCAACAGGCAGATAGTTAAAATAACGCAGCCGTGCCTCTGCCTTAACCGTATTCTCTTTTACATCTTCACTGTCTATGTAACTATCCAAGGTATGGTAATTATAGGAAACTGTAGCAGGAAGGTATGTAAGATAAGAACTCTTTGCAGTTGTGTAAAAGGTTTGGTTCTCAATATTCTTACCATCAGAACTTGTAACGCCGGAATAGGCATAGCCGCTGGAAAGATGGGCATAGGTCAGGTTTATCTCCGACAGGCCTGTATTAAGGCCGTATGACAGACCCTCTATGCCTTGTTCGGGTTTTGTCCATTCTTTATGATAACCCAGCAAACCACCGGCGGAAAAAGAGTTTGCCCATGTTAATCGTTTTAAATAGTTTAGCGCCGAGTTTGCAGTAACTGTAGTTCTTTCCCTTTTCCCTGTTACTGGGTCGCCGTATGTTGATTCGCTGCCGCCGTAACCAACTGACTCTGTAGCAGACCACTCGGCATTTATCTTGTATCTATATGATGCGCCTGTTGAAATGTCCATATTTTCTGTTGTTGTACTTTTTGATGAAGCAGTGCTATTATATTTGCTTGATGTCATATTTGCAAATGTGTTCAGGCCCTCAGCAGGGTTGAACTTAACATTGCCTGCAAAATATTCATTGTCTGTTAACTGCTTCTCATTATTTATTTTCTGGTCTGATTTAAGAAATGTATAGTTATATTCCTGGCTGAATACCTTGGTAGGTTTTGTTCTCAGTCCAACGCTGCCGGCAGAGGAATTATAGTCTGTCGTGTTATCTTTGCGAAATGAAAACCTGTCGCTTTCTGCCATTCCCATATGAAAATCGGTATCCATAGGAAGCGCTGTACTATTGCTAAAGGTTATAGTAGAATATTCCGAGCCGGAGTTCCTTATGCTATCTTTTGTGTCGCCGGCAGAATAGCCAATACTGTTGCTGGTTGGTCCTATGCCCTTGCTCAAGTCAATACTGTAGGATATTGTTTCCTCATCTTGTTGACCTATACTCTGTATAAGTTGCTGATTCAACGTCAAATGGGTAGTTGGAAGGGTTATGAACCACAGCATCCAGTCAAGGCCATAATTGTCTGTTGTTACTTCATTTGAGTATGTTGTGTCAGAGACGCTTCTATCCGCATAAAGGGTTAATGGTATTCTTGATTTCGGCAAAACAGTTGTCTTCAACATATATTTATTGATGTTTATGGCGGACTCGGCGGATTGCCTGAATGCTCCGCTCGTTGTTTTTGTATCTGTTGTTTTTTCGTCAAATTCAATAGCTGCATCATAGATTAACAGCCTGCGGTCTATCAGTTTACCTGTTACCCCTAAACTATAACGTTGCTGGAAGGTTGAGTATTCCTGTTTTATACCTTTTGAGTTGTAATTATACTCTTCGTAACTTAAATCTATATTCAACCTTAATATATTAAAGGCATATCGGTCTACCTCAACACCTCTTGCCCTTGCAGGTATAAAGAGGATAACAAGCATAATTATAAAAAATATATATCTCCTGCGGCAAGAAACAAGAAGCAAGAAGCATGAAGCATGAAGCTTGAAGCTTGAAATTCCATGTTTCATGTTCCATGTTTCATGTTCCATTTGCATCTTGCATCCCACATGCGGCACATCACTTATCCCTTGCACATCTAAACCCTACATCATTAAATCTGCCATCAGGCAGGGCAATGTTTCTATAAGCAGTCCTTACATAGACCTGAAGGCTGTAATGTCCCATTCCTCCCCATCCCCCGCCCCTGACCACCTTAAATTTTTCTCCATAGTCCTTATCATTAAAATCATTATCAGGATAAGCCTTGTACCAGTTTTCAACCCACTCCTGTGCGTTACCTGCCATATCGTATGCCCCATATGGGCTCTTGCCATCTTCAAATGTCCCTACAGCCATCGGGCCGCCATATCCACCGAGCGTATTGACCTTTTTAATATCAAACTCATTTCCCCATGGAAATCTTCTGCCGTCTGCACCTCTTGCCGCCTTTTCCCACTCAGCCTCTGTGGGAAGCCTCTTACCTTTCCATTTACAGTATGTAACTGCATCATACCAGTTCACCATCACTACCGGAATATTGGCAGTGTCCGATGGATATATACCCCCCCCTGACCAGTAATCAGGCGGTCTATGCCCTGTCATCTTTACAAATTCACCATACAGGGTGTTGGTTACCTCATATCTGTCAATATAAAATGCCTTAAGTTTGACCTTTCTCTCTGGTCTTTCATTGGAATACCATGGCTTTCTATCGCCATACTGCTGGGCCTTTGCCTCTCTATCTGCCTCGTTGCTGCCCATGATAAACTCGCCTGCCGGAACCAGAACCATGTCGGAAGGAGGCTTGGTGCAGCCGAGAAGAAGCAAGAGGCAAGAGGCGAGAGGCAAGAAGTAAGAAGCAAGAGGCGAGAAGCAAGAGACAAGATTAAAAGGTTTTCCAGTTTTCATATAAGCCATTTAACATTCTCCCGATTTCGTTACAGTCATCTGTTGCTATCCTGTGTTTCTCTTCAGAAATATACTTGCAGTCTAAAGCGAAGTCTATCCACACCTTTGTTTCATCGCAAGAACCTATAGCATCTATAATGTGTCTTTTAAATACATTTATATATTTTCTTTTAGCCCACCCTTCTGCAATATTGGCAGGAATAGAACGGGATGAATTTCTTATTTGAGTAGTCAACGCATATTGTTCTTCTTTAGGGAATTTCTTTGATAGTTCAAAAATTTTCATAGCCAACTTATAGGAGAGTTCATAGACCTTGAAGTCTTTGTAACTTTTAATCACCTTTCTTGCCTCAGGCAAGAAGCAAGAAGTTAGATGCAAGAGACAAGATTTTTCTTGCTTCTTGCATCTATCATCTTGCCTCTGGTTTCTTGCCTCTCGCCTCTGGCCTCTGGCTTCTATTTACTTTGCGCATCTGAAACCAAAATTATTATTGCGGGTCTGCGGATTAAAGAATATACGGTTATATGTTGGTGCGCTGATACCGCACTTGTAATAAGTGCAGTCATACCATGACCCGCCTCGGAGCACCTTATATTTCTCTCCATAGTTTTCATCAGGGTGAGTATTTTCTGGATAGGGTTTAAACCAGTCTGCCGTCCACTCCCATACATTTCCTGCCATATTATAGACGCCGTAAGGGCTTTTACCTGATTCAAAGCTTGCTACAGGCATGGTGTCTTCCTTGCCATATTGAGGGGTATTTGCCTTGTCCCTGCTGAACTTGTCTCCCCACGGGAATGTCCTCTTATCTGTGCCTCTTGCCGCCTTTTCCCATTCAGCCTCTGAAGGGAGTCTCTTGCCCTCCCATCTGCAAAAGGCCTCAGCATCAAACCAGCTTACATAAACAACAGGGTGTTTTTCTTTTCCCTCAGGAATTTTGTTACCCTCCCAGTGATCAGGCGGCTTATATCCTGTTGTGTCAACAAATGTTTTGAATCTTTTGTTTGTAACTTCGTATATGTCAATATAAAATGCAGGCAGATTTCTTTTATGCTCCGGACCGCTCTTTGGCCACCAGTCATTGGAGCCCATGGTGAATTCGCCCCCTGGCACTAAAACCATATCATCTGGAATATCTTGTTTCTCGCCTCTTGCTTCTGGCCTCTTGCCTCTTGCTTCTTGCCTCTTGCTTCTAACTTCTAACTTCTTGCCTCCTGCTTCTTGCATCTGGCTTCTAACCTCTTGCCTCTCGCTTCTTGCCTCTTTATATCTTGCATCTATGGAGAGATACCGTTCGCTGAAATAAATATTATGACACCCTTCGCAATCTTCTCTAGTATAATCTATAGAATATTTTCTGTCGCTGGTATGGCAGTTTGCGCATTTCGGCTCCCCGGTTTGCAGGTCATAATCATCCATAGAGGCATATGAGGCGCCGATGAAAAATACGCCCGTCAAACAGCAGATAAATAATGTGCAGATAAGTTTCATACAGCAAATACAATTTCTAAATCCTAATGTCTAATTTCTAATAAAATGTCCAATGACTAAATTTCCAATGCTTTTTAGAAATTTGACATTTCATTGGAAATTAGGGCTTAGAAATTAGAAATTTATTATCTATTCTCCTTCTCCACTTGCTTCTTTGACAACTGTCTTATATACGCCAGAACATCCCACCGTTCCTGCTCGGTGAGGATGTCCTTCCATCGCGGCATTGACATCTCCTCTCCTCCTGTATCCCGCTGAATACCTTCTGATATAGATTTGAACAGTTCCGCATCTGACTTGGCCATCCGTTTTTTGTCGCTGATAAAATCTGCCGGGTGGGGCGAGATAGCGATAGCAACTGCCCCATCACCCCGACCTGTCCTGCCGTGGCAATAGAAGCAGTATTTCTCGTAGATAGCCCTGCCTGTCTCAGGGTCGCCATTTTTAGCCGTAGCTGTTTCTTTGGCTTGCGCGCAGGAGACTGAAACTAGAAGCATGAAGCAAGAAGTTAGAAGCAAGAAGCGAGAAGCATGAAGCTTGAAGCTTGAAGTTCTATGTTTCATGTTCCATGTTTCATGTTCCATTTGCCTCTTACTTCTTACCCTTTTCCTTTGCCTTGTTTTCAGCATCTTCTGCTTCCTTTTTATCTTCCTGGTTCATATATTCTATCTTTGCCTTTTTCTTAAGGTCCTGGATAAGATTGTATTTCATGTCTAGAAATTCGGCCTTTTCCTGGTCACCCCTGATACCCTCTTTGACCTCTTCAAATGTCCTCTGTATCGGAGGGGCCTTTTCCTCTAATTTTATGATATGGTATCCGTATATTGACCATATGGGTCCTGCAACCTCCCCCGTCTTTAATTTAGCCGCAGCATTTTCCAGTTCAGGGACGTGGCTTCCAACATGTCCAAAACCCATATCACCGCCCTTAGCCGCATACGGATCCTGAGAAGACTCCCTGGCAATCTTTGCAAAATCCTCTCCGGCATCAATCCTCTTGCGAAGCTGCATCGCCTGATTAAGGGCCTCCTGCCATACCTCCTTGCCGCCTCCCGGATCTGCCTTAATGGTTATCTCTCTTAAACGGATACGTTCAGGTTCCTTGAACTTTTCCTTGTTTTTATTGTAATATTCCTCCATATAGGCATCGGTAATCTTTTTCTTAGCATCCTTTTTTATTTCATCATTAACCTTTGTTTCATATCTCTGGAGGATAAGCCTTTTTTCCAGTTCATTTCTAAGACCATCCATGGTGAGCTTATTCTTTTTTAAAAAGGTTTCCAGAGACCCCTTATAATTTTTCCTTACCTCCGCAACCTGCTTATCTATTTCCTGTGATTTGATTTTTATACCCTGTTTCCTTGCCTCTTGAATAAAAACCTCCCTTGCAATAAGCCTGTCTACGGCCTTTACCCTTATTGCCTTCCGTTTTTCTTCGGTGAATCTCTGGTGGACGCTCGCCCCCGGCAAAAGCGTTCTTATCACCCCTTCAAGGTCTATTTCATCCAATTCAACTCCATTTACCCGCAGCACAATCTTTGGAGTCTCTTCTAAAACCCCTGCCACCTCCGGGCGGGATTTCGTCTTTACATCTTTTTCAGCGGCGCCACTGGTGGCAGCGGCAACTAAAAACAGCAAACCAGCGGTAAGAATAGTAACCCTTTTCAATATCATCAAATCTCTATCCTCCTTTAACTTTGGTTCTTTCGTATTTAAGTTGAATGACCTAAATACAATTCCTAAATCCTAATGTCTAATTTCTAATGAAAAATCCAATGACTAAATTCCCAATTATTTTTTGACATTTGATATTTTATTGGGAATTAGGATTTAGAAATTAGAAATTTATTGTAGTATCTCCTTAAGAAGTCCAAACATCAACTACTGTCCTATGTCTATTTTGGGGACTGAAATAACCCCCCAAAAAAAACGCCTCCTAAGAAAAGATTCTTAAGAGGCGCCATCACCTCTACCTATGCCTTTATTTTTACTATACTTAAAGAATTATTGCAAGAATTTTTTTCTTGCCCGTAAAATAGCGATTAAAAACCTCGCTATTTTACATCTTCCACTTGCAATTGCTTCGCAGCAAGTGGAGCCAGCCGATTTGACTGCTCCCCGATAGAAACACTCGGGGACAGGCATACTTTGTTATCGGCGCATTTTTGCTCCTCACAACCCACCCCTTTAGTCCCCCTCTCGAGAGGGGATTTAGGGGTGTGTTGTCTGGCAGCCAGCTTACAGGTTTCCCCCAAAAATCAAAGTCTATTTTTGGGTCTTGCCTCTATTGCTTCGTATTCTTTGGGTTCCTTACATGTGGCGGCAGGAGGCTATTGCAGGGTTTTTGTTGCCGCTTCCTTGCCAAGCTGGTATTCTTTAATAGCCTTATCCAGCCATCCTTTTTGTTCGTAGGCAATGGCAAGATTATTATGGGCTGCTGCGAGGTCAGGGTTAATTTCTATGGCAGCTATAAATTCCTTTATTGCCTCATCTGTCAGGCCTTAATGTCATATTGTCTTTCCATATGCCGTTTCTCTTCTGGTAAGTAGTAATAGAGATGCCTTATATCCTCTTTCATTTCTGATAACTCGGCTCTGATAAGAGTAGTCTCTTTTTTTAGCTCCTCCCTTATGGCATTGAGCTCTGGAGATATGAGCTCCTTGATAACCTCTGCAACTATCCTTTTAAAAAAATCTTTTAGCATAGGGTCAAATTTAACAGAGAATAAACAGATTGTCAAATACAAAAAGGGCGGTGCTTTTTGGACTCCGCCCTTTTTAGTTCTTGCTTCTTGCTTCTTACTTCTTGCTTCTTACTTCTTGCCTCTTACTTCTTACTTCTTGCCTCTTACTTGTTGTGGCATGTCCTGCAAACACCTGAGTTGGAGTTTCCGCCGACCCTTCTTAAGAACAGGCCGTCAATCAACCCATCAAACTGGCTTGTGACATCATGTTGCCAATCTACTCCATAGCCTGTCCTGTCATAGCTATTTACCAGTGCAGGGTCATTATTTGTCTGATTCTTATAATGCGGGTCATGGCATGATGTGCACTGCACCTGACCGCCATCCCTCAGAAGGTCTGCGATTGTCGCTGTATTACTGATAAAACCCTTCACAGCCCAGAGATTGTCACTACGGCCATAGGCGCCTGCATCACCTGAGATTGGATTGAGGAAGGCGTCTAAGGCGCCCATGGCTCTTGCATCATACATTGTAAGGCCGCTTATTAGTGTTCCTGTGCCCCTGAGCGATGCAATCAACGGGTTAGCTGGAGTTGAAGCCGGGACGCCTGCGCTCACTCCGTACATTACACTGATCGGATGGTCATTGGAAAGGTCAACTGTTTGTGTACTGTAGTTAAAACTATTGCCAAGGCCTATATTCAGCCTGTCTGATTCAGACTGTGGGTGGCAGGTACCGCAACCTGTAGTTTGAAAGTGGTCAATATAACCCATAAAAGCAGAAAACTTCCATCCCATGTCAGCGCCAGTCCCGTCTGTCCTGCTGCCTTTGCCGGGCCGATTAATCAAATTGTCAAATGTTGTAACGCCATCGTGGCATGAAAGACACGCAAGGCTTGAGCCGCCAACTGTGTTAATATTTGTCCCGCCAGACGTGGTGCCATATGCAACATAGGCTGATGCAGATGAACCCCTGTTCCACAGAGGGGCAGTATCTGTTTTGCCAAAGTGGGGTGTATGGCAGAAGACGCATACCTCTGTTGTGCCAAAACCCCAGTCAGTGCAATATTGTTTTCCCCCTATAATAACGCAATCTCTGTCCATCGCCTGCATAGGCCAGCCATATGATGACAGATTATGCCTTGACCAGACAATACCTCCTGCTGCTGCTCCGGCAGTTCCATCTGTAGAGCCAGGATAATCTGTCTTTGCCGTGTCCCATGGTATGATTGCTGTGGCTGATAATGCATCCCCTGCATTTACGAAACTATAAAAAATAACAACAACAAGGGCTGCAAATAAGGTGCTTAATTTTTTCATGGTTTTCACCTTCTGCCATGGGTGGATAAAGCCGACCCTGAATCAAGTTCAGGGCAAGCTCTAAAGGTCGGCAACTAAATTGGTGGGCAATGCCCACCCTACGAACTGTTAAACTAAAAAAGGGCGGTGCTTTTTGGACTCCGCCCTTTTTAGTTCTTACCTCTTGCTTCTTGCTTCTTACTTCTTGCCTCTTACTTCTTGCCTCTAACTTCTTGCTTCTTGCCTCTTACTTGTTGTGGCATGTCCTGCAAACACCTGAGTTGGAGTTTCCGCCGACCCTTCTTAAGAACAGGCCGTCAATATCACCATCGTTTGCGGTTGCCACCCCATAAGAAGCGAGTATATCCGGGTCAGTATTTGTCTGGTTCTTGTAGTGCGGGTCATGGCATGATGCGCACTGCACCTGACCGCCATCCCTCAAGAGGTCGCCGATTGTCGCTGTATCACTGATATAACCCTTCACAGCCCATAGATTGTCACTACGGCCATAGGTGCCTGCATCACCTGAGATTGAACTGAGGGAGGCGTCTAAGGCGCCCATGGCTCTTGCATTATACATTGTAAGGCTGTGTATTACTGTTCCTGTGCCCCTGAGCGATGCAACTAACGGGGCGGCTGCAGTTGAAGCCGGGACGCCTGCGCTCACTCCGTACATTACACTGATTGGATGGTCGTTGGCAAGCCCCTTGCTATCCCCGATAACAACCCTGTGTGGTCCGCCGTTCTCCATAGTACCGAAGCGGTCTTCGTTATCTGCGAAATACCAGCCCTGGGAACTAGCCTGGTCGGGATTCTTGGCGCCATAGGCGCCTTTGCCTGGCGCGTTGATGAGGGCGTCCAATGTTGTTACACCGTCATGACAGGATAGACATGCAAGTGCTGAACCGCCAACGCTTGTAATGCCTGTCCCCGCAACTGTGGTGCCGTATGCAGTATACCTACTATTTGAAGCATAACCACTAATATTAGCCCTGTTCCACAGAGGTGCTGTGTCTGTTCTGCCAAAGTGTGGTGTATGACAGAATACACAGATCTCGGTTGTAGCAACATTCAGAGGGGCGTTAGCATCACTTGAGGTTGTTGCCTGATAGTGCTCGCCATAGGATGAAAGATTGTGTCTTGTCCAGACGATACCGTTTGCTGCCTTCCCTGCGGCTGCAGTGGATTCCTGTGTTCCCTGATAATCGGTTGTTCCACTTACAGCACTCCAGCCTTGAATTGAAGTGGCAGCAAAGGATGTGCCGCTGAATGCGAACACCATTACTGCTGCTGCTGCTATAAATAATAACTTTTTCATTTGTTTCTCCTCCCTTTGGATTTCTGTTTCTTTTTTTCTTGCTTTTTTCTTTCTTGCTTCTTACCTCTAACTTCTTGCTTCTAACTTCTTGCCTCTTGCTTCGGCCTTTTCTTTTTCTTTGTTTTCACGCGCCTTACCTGAAGTGCTTCAAAAAAAAGGCCTGATTGCTATCAGGGGCGCACCCCTTTAAGACATTCAGGCATCCATTACCTGCCTTATAAAGACCCCTCATGAACCTTTATAAGTTTAATTTTAATTATGATTATACCTGAAAATTAAAATTTGTCAAGAAAAAAATTAAAGAAGATTAATAATGCAATTTCTAAATCCTAATGTCTAATTTTCTAATAAAATGTCCAATCATTAGAAATTAGGATTTAGAAATTAGAAATTTTTTTTAGAAATTCCTAATATCTAATTTCTAATAAAATTCAAAAATCCAGCTTTGAAGTTTTATTTGTCATTAGAAATTAGGATTTAGAAATTCATTATTTATATTTTTTGG
>JACPZB010000006.1 GCA_016195725.1 Deltaproteobacteria bacterium
TGTTTGACGCCAGCCAATCCCTCACATATTTATGCGGTCTGGCGGACAAAATACCTTCCGGCAGTATAATAGAAAATTTTCCCCCTCTCTTGAGAAGACGAACAAACAGTTCAAAAAAAAGTATTTCTATGGCTTGTCTTTTTTTCCCAGAACCAAGATAATAGTTATTGAGAATATCTTTATCTGTTATTAAATTATCTTGAGCGCTAAACGGCGGGTTGCCTACTTCAAAATCAAACGACCCTTCCTGTTTAAGCAGCGCCTCAAGGGCATTGCCGGAAATCAAACTACCTTCCGGGATTTGGGACTTTATAGAGTTTATATGTTCAGAATCTATATCACACCCGAAAATCTTAAGAAGATCGGCCCTTTCTTTTGCCGCCTTTAAAAACACGCCGTCTCCACAGCTCGGGTCTATTATTCCGGCATTATGATTACATTTGGCGACTCCAATAAGTTCAAGCATTCCTGACGCTATATCAAGAGGAGTAAAAAATTGTTCAAGGTGTTTTTTTTTGTCTTCCAAAAAAGAGAGTTGTTTTAATGCCTCATAACTGCCCAAAGCATCTCTAATCAGCATAGGGGCTTCTCTTGGATACTTGTAGAGGATTGTTTTTATATCCTCAGGGATTTTCCCGGAAAGAATTTTAAGCTCTTCCTCGTCAGCGCTTAACTTTTTTGCAATCTTTTTGAGAAGAGATTCTGAAGGGATGGATTTATCGCGCTCTATGTGGCTTATGTAAGTATAATTTATTTTTAAAATGGCTGAGAGTTTTTTTATGCTCAGCCCTTTTCCCAACCTTAAACTTCTTATTTTTTGTCCTAATGTTTCCATCTTGAAACATTGTTTATCATAGGTTGATAAATATTGTCAACCCAAAATTTTATATAGATTAGACCGCTTGACTTTTGTTGACACAGCTCTTTTTTAAGTATAATGTAAAAGTGAATTGTGAAGTAAACACCTGCCGTATTTGAGGGCTAAACAATGAACATATCCTCTCTCCTCTCCAAAGACCATATCCTCATAGACTTCAAGGCAAAAGACCATACTGAGGCGTTAAGGAATATGGCCTGCCTCCTCGGCAAGGCATGTGAAGATGAAGAATCTATCAAGGCATTAAAAGACCACGAGAGCATAGACGGCGTTCTGGCAGGCACCGGCTCTGCAATATTTCACATATTCTCAGAAGCGGCAGAGGAGATAAAATTTGTTCTGGCTGTTTCCAGAAGCGGCATTCCTCATCCGACAAGAAAAAAAGAAAAAATCAATATATTGTGTCTCTTTGTGTCTCCTATAAAGGAGAGCGGCACGCACTTCCAGTTGCTCTCCAGGCTTGAGGGTTTTCTTTTAAACAAGATTTTCCGAAATGCAATCCTTTCAGCAAAGACAAAAGAGGCTGTTATCAGCATAGTAAAAAGGGAAGAGGGGCTGAGTAGAGACGCATACATCCCTCTTACAAAACAAGAGATATTTGCAGAGCTTAATACGCGGGAGACAGGGCTTACTAATGAGGATGCCCTTCACAGGCTTACAACTGTCGGCCCGAATATACTCAAAAAGATTGCAAGGAAGCATCTTCTCTACGATTTCCTGCAAAACCTTACAAATCTATTTGCCATACTTTTGTGGCTGGGCGGCATATTGTCATTTGTGGCAGGCATGCCTGAGCTTGGCTGGGCCATATTCCTTGTTATTATTATAAATGCGCTATTCAGCTTCTGGCAGGAATATAAGGCGGAGAGGGCTGTGGAGGCGCTCCAAAAGCTCCTTCCGCAAAAGGTAAAGGTTATAAGAGATGGAAAGGAAAAAGAGATAGCAGGCAGCGAGCTTGTGCCGGGAGATATTATCTTATTGAGTGAAGGCAATCGCATACCTGCTGACGGAAGGCTGATACAGGCCGACGACATGCGCGTTGACAACAGCCCGTTAACCGGCGAGTCAAAGCCTGTCTATAAAATGGCAGAGTCTCTGGAGGATGGAAGGAACTTTATCTGGACAGAGATGCCCAATCTTATATTTGCCGGCACAGCCGTGCTTTCGGGCATGGGCAAGGCAGTTGTTACGGCAACCGGTATGGATACCGAGATCGGCAAGGTTGCGGAACTTACGCAGGCGATAAAACCTGAGATGAGCCCGCTGCAAAAAGAGATGGCGCGGGTAACAAAGGTAGTAACATGGATTGCAGTGAGTCTCGGCCTTGTGTTTTTTCTCCTCGGCTATAAGATGGCGGGGCTTACATATCTGGAGAGCTTTATATTTGCCATAGGCATCATTGTCGCGAATGTGCCGGAGGGCCTGCTTCCGACAGTCAGCCTTTCCCTTGCAATGGGCGTTCAGAGGATGGCGGGGAAAAATGCCATTGTAAAAAAACTCTCGGCTGTTGAAACCCTCGGCTCTGTAAATGTTATATGCACGGACAAAACCGGAACGCTTACCACAAATCAGATGTGCGTGACAAGGTTGTGGGTCAATGGCAAGAATATTGAGGTTACAGGAAACGGATATGAGCCAATAGGGGACTTTATATACTTTATATTAAATGGCAAGGGCAATGCGCTTTCACATGGTGATTTGGAAAATGAAGGAGTAGATGAGCTTCTGAAGGCAGCAAGCCTTTGCAATAATGCACATCTTATTGTCCCCCCACCCTCACCCTCCCCCGCATGGGGGGAGGGAAAGAGGGAGGGGGCAAGCGGGGGCTGGTCAATTTCAGGCGACCCGACAGAAGGCGCGTTGGTTGTTGCCGCTGCAAAGGCCGGCTTAAAACTTGAGGAGCTGAAAAAGCAAAATCCAAGGATTGCTCATCTTGCATTTGAAAGAATAAGAAAGAGGATGACAACGATACATTTAAATCCCCCTGTATCCCCCTTTAACAAAGGGGGACAAAAGGGGGATTTTTTCAAAGGGGGGCAGGGGGGATTAGCAGGTGGTGCTATTGCATACATCAAAGGTGCGCCAAAAGAAACCTTAAGCCTCTGTACAAACATTAAAAAAGACGGCAAGATTGTTGAACTCACAGAACAGGAAAGAGAGGAAATATTAAAGCAGAATGATGTAATGGCATCTGCCGGTTTGCGGGTGCTGGCTGTAGCGTATAAAGAAGGGGACTGGGAAAACAAAGAAGCTGGATCACAATATAAAACAGAGGAGATAGAAAAAGACTTAATCTTCCTCGGCCTTGCGGCCATGTTTGACCCGCCAAGACCGGAGGTTAAAAAGGCGATTGAGGAGTGCCACACTGCCGGCATCAGGGTAATCGTGATGACAGGCGACTACGGTTTGACTGCCCAGTCAATTGCCAGAGAAGTTGGCATAGGCGGCACCCCCCACTGCCCCCCACCTTTAACAAAGGGGCAACCCCCCCCTATCCCCCCCTTTAACAAAGGGGGGGCAGGGGGGGTTATAACAGGCATTGAGCTTTCAAAACTTTCTCACAGGGAATTAAAGGAACTCCTCAAAAAAGGCGAGACAATATTTGCCCGGGTTGCGCCGAAAGACAAACTCAGAGTTGTATCCGCGCTGCAGGAGATGGGCGAAATAGTGGCTGTTACAGGCGACGGGGTGAATGATGCGCCTGCGTTAAAAAAGGCCGACATAGGCATTGCAATGGGCATGCGCGGAAGCGATGTGGCAAAGGAATCAGCAGAGATAGTCCTTGCGGACGATAATTTTGCAACCATTGTGGAGGCGATACGGGAAGGAAGGGCGGTCTATGCAAATATAAGAAAGTTTGTGACATACATCTTTGCAAGCAACATCCCTGAGATTGTTCCGTTTATTGCATTTGTCTTGTTCAAGATACCTTTGCCCCTGACCGTGATGCAGATACTGGCTGTTGATTTGGGCACAGATGTTGTGCCTGCCCTCGGCCTCGGCGTGGAGCCGCCTGAAAAAGGGATAATGAACCAGCCGCCAAGGCCTAAAAATAAAAGGCTTCTGGATTTTCCGCTAATCGCAAGGGCGTATCTCTTTCTCGGCCCCATAGAGGCCGTCCTGTGCATGACAGGATTTTTCTTTGTTTATTGGTCAAGCGGCTGGCGGCCCGGAATGGAGATGCCTTCCAGCGGCGCTATCTACACAACAGCAACAACCATGACCCTTGCAGGCATTGTCGCATCGCAAATCGGGAATGTCTTTGCATGCAGGTCAGAAATTGAATCTGTCTTCAGCGTGGGATTTCTTAAAAACAGGCTTGTGCTTTTTGGAATTTTGGTTGAAATTGCGCTTATATTGTTTCTCACTTACACGCCATTTATGCAAAGAATCTTCGGCCTTGCGCCGCTGGGATTAAGGGAGTGGCTGTTTTTGCTGTTCTTCCCGGTGATTATGCTGTTGCTGGAGGAGGGTAGGAAGCGGCTGGCGCGGATGCCTTCTCAGCCTTAACCTTTACAATCCTTCTCCCCTCAACATCCACGATTGTAAATCTATATCCCTTGTAAAAGACGAATTCGCCGCCGCGCGGTATTTTCTGGAGTTTGGAATACATAAATCCGGCAAGCGTGTTCAGTTCTTCCGTTCCTTCAAAAGGAAGCCCCACATCTATCAAATCCCGGAGCTGCGATGAGGCGTCTATTATCATTGTGCCGTCCTTGAGCCTTTCCACAAGCCCGCCCTTTTCTATGTCATATTCATCCTCTATCTCGCCCACTATCTCCTCAAGGATATCTTCTATGGTAACAAGGCCGTCAACCTCGCCGTGCTCGTTTACAACAACGGCCATGTGAATCCTTCTTCTCTGCAGTTCTCTTAACAAGCGGCTTATCATAACGGTGTCAGGCACAAAATACGGCGGACGGATAAGCTCTCTTAACACAAGCGTTTTTTTCTCCTCCATAACCTTGAACACATCTTTATTGTAAAGTATGCCGATGATATTTTCCGTGGTATCCCTGTATACAGGGTAGCGGGAAAACCCGCTCTCTACAATAAATTTGAGAACCTGTTCAGGCGGCGTATCTATATCTATTGCATTGAATTTGTGTTTGGGAACCATAATGTCTTTTACCGTTGTATCCGCAAATTCAAATACGCCGTGGATCAGGGCCTCTTCCGTTTCTTCAAAGATGCCTTTTTCTTTTCCTTCTTTTATAAAATATTTTATCTCCTCCTCTGATATGAATACCCTTTGTTCCAGACCTTTTGCCCCAAAAAGTTTCAGCACAAGATTGCTGGATTTCGTCAGGGATCCTACAAATATGGAAGCTACCCTTGATAGGAAATTGATAGGTATGGCGGATATACATGCCAACTCCTCTGAATATCTGAGGGCAAGTGATTTTGGTATGAGCTCTCCAAAAATAAGCGTTGTGTATGATATAACGGCAACGATAATTCCAACCGAGATAGGTTCGGCAAACCTCCGGACAGCTTCTATTTGTATGGATAAGAATAGCGGTTTGAGCGCCTCTATGGCCGCCACGCCGCCGATGACAGACGCAAGGCTGCTTGCTATTGTGATGCCTATCTGAATGGTGGCGAGGAATCTATCTGGGGAGTCTTTAAGGCTCTTTACAATAGAGGCAGAATGGTTCCCCTTTTTTGCAAGTTCCTCCAACTTGCCCCTCCTTGCAGATATAATTGCTATTTCAGAGCCTGAAAAAAAGCCGTTTGCCAATATTAATATCAGTATTACTATAGCCTCAAACCAAAGGCTTTCTAAAGACATAAGACCTCCTCAGTTAAAGCTTTGTTTCTCTCCGTTTTTTTAACAGATAACAGAAAAATAATATTGCAATTGTTGTTATAACGAGAGCTAAAAGGATGCGGCTGCTTTTACTGACTAAGACCAATGCCTTTTCAATATGTTCGCCGAAATAATAACCAATGTATACAAATATGGGGACACTGAAGAGTGCTGCAAGGAAATCCATGATAAAAAAATCAAATGTATTCATCCTGAGGGCGCCCGCGGTTAAATGTATTCCTGCTCTAATTCCTGAAAGAAACCGCGCTATGAATATAGTTCTTTTGCCGTATTTTCTTAGATATCTTTGCGCCTTTTCCATCCTCTTTTCCGTAAATATCCAGTTGAAACGATGATGGTTTATAATCCCAGTGCCCCAGCGGTTTCCAATGAAGTATAATGTCATGTCTCCAACCATGACTCCCACAATCCCGACGATGACTGTCTGCGGATAGTGGGTTATGCCTTGATAGGCGAGATAGCCTGAGAGAACAAGGGTTATGTCCTCTGGTATGGGGACGCCAAGTCCGCACATAAAAAGCAGAAGTAGTAAGCCGATATAAGTGAAGCTTTCAAGGTACTGCGTTAGGACGAGGACGTTTCCATCCATACAACCCCCGATTTTAGCATGTGAGATGCAGGGCTGCTGCTGTTTTGCTGGTTTTATAGACTTTATTATATACTTCGCAAGCCTTTCGGGTCTCCGCTATAATTACCTCTATGTTTTTTGAAGAAAGTCCTTTCTTTACCTCTTCTGAAACCTTCATCATGCCGCTTGTGCCTGTGCCTATTATGACTGTGCTTGGCAGCTCATTAAGGATAGGTGATATATCAGCAAGATAAAGCTTATGGCCTTCTTTCCTCCACCAGTTGTCTAAGATTCTGTCAGGAAGTATTATGACATCGTGTTCGTATGTCTTGCCGTTGATAACAATTCTGCCGAATTCATAGGATTCAATCATGATATTCCTGCAAGAAGTTTTGAAAGGCATACTGGGGACAGATTTGAAATCTGTCCCCAAGTTGAGCGCAGAAGCCGCAGCGACAATGCAGCGGGGTAGCCAGCCGAAGGGTGGGTCTGACTTTTTACGACGCCGTTAGATTATAAAAAGCATCTTTCCCCAAAAATTGTGCAATTTCCCCCAATTCTTCTTCAATACGCAGAAGCTGATTATATTTTGCAATGCGGTCTGTCCTTGACGCAGAGCCTGTTTTTATCTGACCTGCATTGGTGGCAACTGCTATGTCAGCTATGGTTGCATCTTCTGTCTCGCCGCTCCTGTGGGATACGATGGCTGTATAGCCTGCCTTTTTTGCCATTTCAATGGCATCTAAGGTTTCGGTAAGCGTTCCTATCTGATTTACCTTGATGAGGATAGAGTTGGCAATTCCCTCTTTTATGCCTTTGGAAAGTATCTTTGTGTTTGTCACAAAAATATCGTCGCCGACCAGTTGAACCGCATTGCCGAGTTTTTCTGTAAGAAGCTTCCATCCTTCCCAGTCGTTTTCGGACATGCCGTCTTCAATAGAGATAATTGGATATGCCTTCACAAGTCTCTCATAATAATCAATCATCTTCTCAGAGGAGGGTCTTTTCCCTTCGCCTTTCAGATTGTAAGCCTTTTTTGAAGAGTCATAGAATTCACTCGCTGCCGCATCTAAGGCAATCAAGATGTCCTTGCCCGGTTTGTATCCTGCGGCATTTATGGCCTCCATGATGAGTTCAATGGCCTCTTCATTTGCCTTTAACGAAGGCGCAAAACCACCTTCGTCGCCGATAGCAGTATTTAATCCCTTCTTTTTGAGTATTGATTTAAGATGATGAAATGCTTCAACGCCCATCCTTATGGCGTTTCCAAAATCTTCTGCGCCCACAGGCATTATCATGAATTCCTGCAGGTCAAGATTATTGTCAGCATGGGCGCCGCCATTAATGATATTTATCATGGGCACTGGCAATGTGCTTGCATTTACACCGCCTATGTACTGGTACAGGGGAATACAAAGGGAAACGCTGGCAGCCTTTGCAGCTGCAAGCGACACTGATAGGATTGCATTTGCGCCGAGCTTGCATTTATTCTCTGTTCCATCAAGCTCAAGCATGGTCCTGTCTATAAGAACCTGATCTATGGCATCCATACCAACGATCTCAGGTCCTATCTTGCTATTCACATTTTCCACTGCCTTTAAGACCCCTTTGCCCAGATACCTTTTTTTATCCCCGTCCCGGAGTTCTATTGCCTCATGCTCACCAGTGGATGCGCCGGATGGCACTGCGGCCCTTCCTATAGAGCCGTCTTCCAGCATAACCTCAGCCTCAACAGTAGGATTGCCTCTGGAATCAATTATCTCCCGTGCCAGGATATCAACGATAGTGGTCATTAAGAAACCTCCGCCAGCTAATATATTTTGCAGCTATTATTATCCTTTTTAATGCAGAAAAGCAAGGTAAAAAGTCACAATTTAGGTACAAGATAAAGAAGAAATGGCATTTTTAAGCTGAAGGACGGTCCATTCATAATCATCCATATTGTGCGGTTTTTGAGCAATGCTTATTGTGTTGGGATAGATAGGTTTTCCAAAGGTAATGCTTATCTTTTTTAATCTTGGTCTCACAGTGCCTTTGGGAAGGGCTTCGTATGTCCCTTTAATAAAGGCCGGCACTAAGGGGGTGTTAAGTTCTTTAGATAATATGCCAACACCTTTCTTAAACGGCATGAGATTTCCGTCAATAGTCCTTCCGCCTTCAGGAAAGATGCAGATGGATTTGCCGTTTCTCAATACATAGCCTGACATCTGGAATGCCCTTTTAAGATAGCTGTCCGGGTCTATGGGGATTACATGTAAAAGATGTGTAAACAGCGAAGTGAACCAATTGGTAAAATATTCCTGAAGTCCAAGGAAGTAGAGATCCATGAATGATTCAACCGGAACAGCTGCTGCTATTACAAAGCCGTCAAGGTTGCTGGCATGATTTGGAGTGATGATATAGGGAGGCTTTGGTATATGTTCAACGCCTCTAACCTTTAGTCTGAAGAAGACCTTTCCCATAAGCCTTAATAGCCCAAGGCCGAATAGAATAAAGAGTTTTGCGAATAATCCATTCACCATGCCTGCTGACCTTACGTCTTCTGGCGAGGGTTCGGTCTTTAAAATCTCCTGCCATCCCTTGGAGACCATTGTTGCAAACCCTTTTCCAATCTCCTTTTGAATAGCCTCTATCTGCATTATCAGATCTCTGACAGTATAGATATCAGTCCCAAAGGTGTCTGGGAGTTCCAGAGAAAAGGCGCTGCTCATTGCAGCGATTAATTCTACCCGTTTGAGGGAATCAATAGCGAGGTCAAGCTCAAGGTTGTGGTCTAATCTGACAGGCCTCTTTTCAGTGAGCCGCTCAAGCTGTGCTATAATCCTTTTTTCCAGAGGACTTTCAATGACCGCTCTATCTCCTTCTGGCGCCTCAGCCTCCTTTCTGGCGGTTTCTGATAGCAAGATATTTTTTATAGCATATCTCTTGAGTTTTCCTAAGGTAGTCCTCGGAAGCGGAAAGAGATAGACTTCAAAACCCATAATGCGCTTATAGGTAGGAAGCTGTAATGAGAATTTATTCAACTCCCATTTTAGTGCCTCATGGAAATTTGCAATATTGCGCTCCCGCATGTAGTCTGTATTCGGCACAATCACAGCCTTGAGCCCATCAGCAATGCCTGTCCGCCTTTCCATGCCAAAGACGCACATTTCTTTGATGAGAGGGATCTGGAGATAGTGTTTCTCTATCTCTTCAGGATAGATATTTTTTCCTGAAGAAAGGACAATAATTTCTTTGGCCCTGCCGGTAATGTATATGTAGCCGTCTTTATCTATATATCCCAGGTCTCCTGTAAATAGCCATCCCTCCTTCAGTATCTTTTCGGTCTCCTCAGGATTTTTGTAATATCCCTTCATAACATTCTGGCCCCGAACTATGATTTCGCCTGCGCCGTCCTTATCTGGATTTGTTATCTTTACTTCTATCTCCGGCAACGGTACACCCACAGAGCCGATTTTTGTCTTTTTCAAAGGATTAAAACTTATCACAGGCGATGTCTCGGTAAGGCCATATCCTTCAACAACCGTGAATCCAAGGCTGTTTAAATCCTTAAATACCTCAGGGTCAAGCCTTGCGCCGCCGCTTACAAAAAATCTGAATCTCCTGCCAAATCTCTTATGTAGCGATGAAAAGATAAACCGGCCGGGGTTTATGCCCAGGGTATCTCTCATAAATCCTGATAACTGCATGAGGAGTAAAAATATCCTGCTTATGAATGGCGGCAGTTCATTGAATGTATCCATTATCCCCCGCCTCAGCATGCTAAAGAGCTGAGGCACTCCGATAAGCAGAGTTACGCCCTTTTTTGCCATAGTTTTTAAGATGTCAGCGCCTTTGAGGCTCTCAAGGTACACAACCCTCCCGCCGATGAGCAAAGGAATGAGAAAGTTGGTCATGAAGGGATATGAATGGTGGAGCGGAAGGATGGACAAGATACAGTCATCTTTATCAATAATCTTTGCCTCTATAATACTTTTTGCATTGGAAAGCAGATTTTTGTGGGTCAGCATCACACCCTTTGGTGTTCCTGTGGTGCCGGATGTGTAAATAAGGGATGCTGCGTCATCAGGGTTGGAAGAGGGGAACGGTGATACTGTGTGAGGGTGCTTAAGGATTTTTGAGAATTCCTCACTATCGAGGTTTATAACCTCAATGGGGAATCCTCCCATCTCCTTGCTAAGAGCCTTTAAACCCTTTTCCGATACAATGATAGCCTTGCTTTCTGAATGCTGTAAAAGGTTTTTTACCTCATCCAGGCTTAGCTGAATGTCTATCGGCACAGCAGTCGCTCCTATAAAAGATATCCCAAGATACGCAATGCCCCATTCCGGCCTACCTTCCGAAAAGATGGCTATTTTATCTTCCTTTTTAATATTTTTAGAAGAAAGAAAGGAGGCGATAGATTTTGCTGAAGAAACAATATCCCTGCAGGTGTACTGCCTGTCCTTTGTGGTGCCGAGCAAAGCCATCTCAAGGGCAATTCTGTCCGGATTTTTCTCTGCTGTTTCTTCTATTGCCCCCGGTATATTAACCCAGTCCGGCATTCGGCCCGCCTCCTTTTACGGTTCTCAAAATTATCAGCCCGACAAAGAAGAAGGCAGATACAGCAAGGATTGCGGGCCTCTGGCTGCCAAAGGTAGAGGATATATAACCAAATATCAGCGGTCCGAGGACAGCAGATGATTTGCCGGCAAGGGAATAGACGCCAAAGTATTCAGCCTCCCTTCCTTGAGGCACAAACTGCGTGTAAAATGCCCGTGACGCTGCCTGAACCGTGCCAAGACTAAGACCTGCAACAGAGGCCAGAATCCAGAACTGTGTCTTTGTCTGGATAAAAAAGGCTAAAGTTGTCACCAATGTCCACATGATAAGAGAGATGACAACTACCTTTTTCGGCCCCCATATATCGGTTCGTTTTGCCATAACAAATGCTCCGATAAGCGCAGAAACCTGGACTATCAAATAAAGCAATATCAGTTCCTGAGCTTTAAACCCGAGAGTAGTTGCGGCAAAGATGCTGGAAAATACAATTACAGTATTTACGCCGTCTTCGTATATGAGGTAAGAGATTAAAAATCTTCTTGGTTCTCTTCTTTCCCAAATTTCTTGCAATGTTTTTACCGTGTATCTGAAACCGGTAATCCCTGCTTGGAGCATCGAGGAATTGCCTTTTATATCTCCTGGCAGAAAGAGAAAGGCTGGAGTTGCAAATATCATAAAAAATGCCGCCACCATAATCCATGTATTCCCGAATTGTCCCGCTTTTACCAAAGGCAAGGCAATAAGAAGAGACAGTACGGATCCGGCGTATCCGACCCCGAATCCCCAGGAAGAGACCCTTCCGTGATACTCCTGAGGGGCGATTCTGGGGAGAAATGAGTTGTAAAAAACAAGTCCGCCCTCCATGCCGATATTTGCTAAGGCTATAAGCGCAAACCCTTCAAAGAGTTTCCCTTTCTCAAGGGTAGGGAGGCTTGCAATCGCCGCAACACTGATGAGGGTATAGATGAAAAAGAGCCTCTTTCGTATGCCGCTGTAATCCGCAATGCCGCCTAAAAAAGGGGAGGATAATGCCACAATTGCCATGCTTACTGAGATAGCCCTTCCCCACCAAAGGTCTCCCAATCCGTTATCATTGCCTACGATGACATTTACATAGTAGACAGGAAAGACAACAGATGCTATGACAGCAGAGTAGCTTGAGTTGGCAAAGTCAAAGAGTGCCCAGCTTAGGGTGTGTTTTTTATTCAGTTTCATAATGTCGATCCCCCTCACCTTAATCCTCTCCACTACGGGGAGAGGGAAGGGTGAGGGGCAAACGCAATCTCCTGATAGATTCAATCAGAGGTTTCAGGGGCAAGCTTTAGCCAAATCTTACGTTTGGAGCATAAAATTGTTCGTTCCCCAGCGCTCCGGGCCCTGTCCACAAATGTCATTCTGAGGCGTCAGCCGAAGAATCTCGTTTTATAACCAATTGAAAAAATCAGATTCTTCACTATGTGGAGTTTATACTGAACGAAGTGAATGTGCTTCGTTCAGAAGAATGACAAAACTTTTACCAGACAGCCTGCTCTGAATGTGGATATTTTTGAGCGGAATTATAATAAGAGCAAGGTGAATTATACCATTGCCAGAATTTTTTAGGTAGATTGATTGTAAGATATCTATTTGTACATTCTCTTACAAGAAGTAACGAAGGGATACCGCACTACATATTGCCTGTCTTATAGGGAATCTGTTCAGATAATGCCATCTGTAACTTTTAGTCTCTATCGCAAATACGCCGTTAGAGCCAACAAGGATGTGGTCTATATTGCCCATTCCCTCGGGTAGAACGATGTCATTGATTAAAACATAAGAATTGTCTAAAGGGGTCAGAGCTTCAACAACCATCTTTTCGCCCAGAATACCTTTACGCCAATGACTACGCCTTTTAAGATAGTGCAACCCACAACCCAAAAAGATTAAGCTTAAAAGCCAGAGATGAGAAAGAAAAATAAGTAAAGTAGCCCCTGTTAATGCGAATATAGCTGCCTTTACTTCGTAAAGCCTCTGTTGCTCTCCGGCGTATTTGCCACCGGTTCTTAGAATATGCATATCACCACGAATCAAAAACAATTAAGAGAATTGGTCTTAGCTATATCCAAAAAAGTAAAAATGTAAAAATAGCACGGTTGATCATGCCACTAACTGTGACTCCTCATTTCCTTAAAAAATTCCTTCAAAATCTTACTGCACTCGTCTGCCAGAATGCCTGTGGTGAGCTTAATCCTGTGGTTTAATCGTTTGTCATTGGATATGTCGTAGAGAGAGCCTGCTGCGCCTGCCTTGGGGTCAAAGCAGCCGAATACAAGCCTCTCTACCCTTGCCTGAATCAATGCGCCCATGCACATAATGCACGGTTCTAAGGTAATATAGATAGTGGAGTTTGTAAGACGCCATCTTCCAAGTTTTTTGGAGGCCTTTTTGATGGCTATGATTTCAGCGTGGGCAGTAGGGTCAGCAAAGGTTTCTTTGAGGTTGTGGCCTCTTGCTATGATTTTATTATCCAATACTATGACAGCGCCGATGGGAACCTCGCCCTTTTTAAGGGCCTTTTGAGCCTCTTGGAGCGCCTCATTCATGTAATAAGTATCAAGTTGCAAGTTGCAAGAAGCAAGAGGCGAGAGGTAAGAGGCAAGATTTTCTTCCTTCTAATTTTTTGTTTCCTGCTTCTAACATCTTGCGTCTTGCGTCTTGCATCTCGCATCTTGTTATCTGGCGCGCCCAGAGGGATTCGAACCCCCGACCCCTTGATTCGTAGTCAAGTGCTCTATCCAACTGAGCTATGGGCGCGGGTTGTAGTGATTTACGCAAATATTTTTAACATCTTTGACATCTGAGGTCAACTCCAAAACTTAAGCCTGTGCAGCAGGTAGAGCTAATTATATATTGCAACTACTGGTAAAATAGTGATAATGTTATGCATTGTGGATTTTGGTTTTCACATAAATTGGGGAGGGAATGTATGACGAACTTAGAAATCAGAGGTCAGGAATCAAGAATCGGCGTGTTTTCCTTCTGTCTTCTTTCTACATTCTGCATCCTGTCTGTTGTGGCTTGCAAAAAACACGAAGAAGAAAAAAAACTTATTTCTCCCGCTGATGTGGTAATCAGGATAAACGACAAAGAGATTACATACGGGGGGTTCCATGATATCTTTAAAAGTCAGTTTCTAGAAGGTGAAGGAGCTGCCGAGATTAAAGAGGAGGAACTCAAAGATCTTAAAAAGGCCCTTGTCAATCAGATCATTGAAGAGGAGTTAATGTTGGAAGAGGCAAATCGGGTGGCATTGACAGTTAGTGAGAAGGAGTTTTCAAAAGAGATGGAAGAGATAAAAAAAGAATATTCCGGAGATTCATTTGAGTCGACCATTATGAATAGATACGGAAGCCTGGATAAGTGGAAGGAGGAGATTCGGAAGAAGCTTTTGATAAGAAAAATAGTAGACGAGGCTATTACATCAAAGATTTTGGTAAAGGAAGGTGAGGCGAGAAAATATTATAAAGAGAACTCAGCAGATTACAATGTGAAAGAGCAGGTAAGGGCGCGGATGATTGTAGTAAAGACAGAAGAAGAGGCGAGCAAGGTAAGGGAACGGTTAAAAAAGGGAGAAGATTTTGCAAAGGTGGCCGAGGAGGTTTCTTTAGGTCCTGAAGCCAAGAAGGGGGGGGACCTTGGTTTTTTTGGGAGGGGTGAAATGCCGAAGGAATTTGAGGATGTGGTTTTTTCTCTTCCTTCGGGCAAGATAAGCGATATAGTAAAAACTGTATATGGTTACCATATCTTTAGGGTTGAGGACAAAAGGAAGGCAAAATCGCAGACTTTCAGCGAAGTAAAAAAAGAGATAATAGAGAAGTTAAGAAGGGAAAAGAGTGATATGGAATTTCAAGCATGGATGAAGGAATTAAAGCAAAAGGCAAGGATAGAAGTTAAGGAGGAGCTTCTGTGATTGATTTACGATTTACGATTTACGATTTACGATTTCAATTGCTACTGCTCACTGCTTACTGCTTACTGCTTACTCCCGTAGCCCATGCTGAAATCATGGACAGGATTGTGGCTGTTGTAAATGACGGCGTTATTACGCTGTCTGAATTAAATGATGCAACTGCCGGTCTGGATGTTATAAAAGGAGATGATAAGGCAAAACGGAAAAGGATTATAGAGGCAAAGAGCAAGGTATTAGATCAGCTTATTGAAAAGAAATTGGTAGAGCAGGCAGCAAACAAGGCTGGAATCAGCGTCAGCGAGAAAGAGATTGACAATGCCATTGAAGATGTGAAGGGACAAAATAATATTGGCCAGGAAGAGCTTTTAAGGGCGTTGGCAAAAAACGGCCTTACCTATAAGAGCTATAGAGAACAGCTTAAAGAACAGATAAGGCAGGTGAAGTTTATAAACAAACAGTTCCGCTCAAATATAAGAATAGCAGATGAAGATGTAGAAGCCTATTATAAACATAATCAGGATAGATTTTCTGGCCCTCCGATGCATAGGCTGAGAATTATATCTTTTACTTCAACCGAACAAGGCAAAATGAAAGAAATAGAGAAGAAGGCTAATGAAGTTGTTGCAATGTACAGGAAAGGTGAGGATTTTGCAAAACTTGCCTTAGAGTATTCTCAGGGACCAAATGCAAAGGACGGCGGGGACCTGGGATATGTGAAACAAGGAGAACTGGATAAGACAATAGAAGACGCTGTTACGAAGCTCAATATTGGTGAGATAAGCGATATAATCAAGACCTCTACGGGACTTCACATAATCCGGGTAATAGATAAACGAAAGGGAGAACCAAAACCAATTGCAGAGGTTGAGGGTGAAATTAGAAATATCATCTTTCAAAGGATTACAGATGAACGGTATAAACTCTGGCTGGAAGAAATGATGAAAAAGGCGTATATAGAGGTGAGGATGTAAAGGCAGGGACTGGGGACTTGAGACTGGGGATTAATTTTGCCAGCCCCAAGCCTCCAACCCCTAGCCCCTGTATTTTTATGAAGCCTGCCATCGCCATCACCATGGGAGACCCTACAGGGGTTGGGCCTGAGGTTGTTTTAAAGGCTGTTTCTGATAAAAAGATCAGACGACTCTGCAATCCTGTGATTCTTGGAGATGAGGCGGCTCTCAAATATTTAATTTCACGACCCAAGCTCCGCTTGGGTTCCCCGAAATTTCAAATTTCAAATTATAGGATAATAAACCTCTCTGCATTAAATCCCAAGAAAATAAAACCCGGCAAACCTGATAAATCTTGCGCAAAGGCCATGATGGCCTACATAGAAAAGGCTGTTTGTATGGCCATGAGTGGTGATGTGAATGCCATTGTTACAGGTCCTATCAGCAAAGAAGCTATCAATAAGGCTGGGTATAATTTTCACGGACATACAGAATTTCTTGCGCATCTTACAAATACAAAAGATTATCGCATGATGCTTGCCGGCACAAGCCTGAAGGTTATTCTTGTTACCATCCATGAATCCATAAAGAATGTGCCAAAACTTTTAACCAAAGAAAAAGTTTTCAAGACCATCGAGATAGCCGACGAGTCGTTTAAAAGATACTTTGGCCTTAAGAAGCCGAGGATTGCCGTTGCAGCGCTCAATCCCCACGCAGGCGAAGGTGGGCTTTTTGGAGACGAAGAAAAGCGAATCATAATCCCTGCAATACAAAAGGCAAGACAGCTTGGAATAAACGCATCAGACCCTTTGCCGCCCGATACGCTTTTTTACAGGGCTGTGAAGAATAAAGAATTTGACTGCGTTGTCTGCATGTATCACGACCAGGGGCTCATTCCCTTAAAGCTTTTACACTTTGAGGACGGTGTCAATGTAACCCTCGGTCTGCCAATTATTCGCACATCCGTTGACCACGGAACAGGCTACGATATTGCATGGAAGGGGATAGCAAATCCAGAAAGTATGAAGGCTGCAATAAAGATGGCGGTGGAAATGGTGCGGAGGAAAAGATAAGGGTTGTTAGGAAATGCGGGAGGCATTCCTACATTTTCTTTCATTTCGATTTAAACTGCCTGTTTATGCATTTCGGCGTATGGTTTTATATGTTCAAGGTTCTCCTGTCCTTTTTCTTTTGCCTTGTAGAGGTCATACTGATTCTGCAAATTGAGCCAAAGTTCTGGAGATGTGCCAAAATATCTGGATAGTTTTATTGCCATCTCAGGGCTAACACCCCTTTTCTCATTAATTATCTCATTTATGGTTCTGAAGGTGGTATTAAGGTCTTTTGCAAGTTGTATCTGAGAGATTTTGAGAGGCTTAAGAAATTCTTCTTTACACCTTTCCCATTATTTTAAAAGGTGTGATAGGATGACTGCAAATTTGACAATGTTTGTAAAATGTAAGCCATGATAACGATATATCTAAGTTCTTCAATAGGGGGAAAGCCTTCCATAGATGATGACGACTTTTACTGTGATGTTCGTGGGCGAAATCATAAATTGGAGGAAAAAATAAATCGGTCCCCTTTTGGCTTTGGCGCCTATATCTGAAAAAGATGCTAATATTTGTCACAGAGATGGATTTCTGGCAATTCTGCCAGAGGTAAAATATCCGAAACAGGTTCGGATAGCGCCCCAAATTTAGGGGTATATCCGAACTCCACACGGATACAAACAAGTTAGCTGCCATATTAAAGGACACTGCAAATGACTAAATTTTCAAAACGATTTGGACACGTAAAAGTACAAATAAAGTACAAATAAAGAAATAAAGGGGTCAGATTTATTTTTTATCTTTTAGAGGTCTTATCTCATCGTGTTGCATTTGCTCATTGAATGCAGCTTTGCAAATAAACTGACAGTTGAAGTCAATCTACCTTTTGATTCTCACCATCAAAAGAGAGAGGGCAACTCTTTAAATCGCTATCGGAAGCGGTATAAAGGTAAGCACGAATACCGCAAGGCTCAGCCAGCCTATGATTTTTCTTCTTCTATCCAATGCAATCTGTCCGTCCATCAGAGACGGATGTTTTATGCCGAGAAGCGTGACCAAAACTCCCCAGAGAAGCCAGCCCTGCCATGTGAAAATTCCAAAAACCGTAAGGGTTACTATCATAGTTATTGATATTAACCTGTGCCATCTCCCGAATACTGCATAAACTATATGCCCTCCATCAAGCTGGCCTATAGGCAGGAGATTAAGGGATGTTATGAAAAACCCTATCCAGCCTGCAAATGCTATAGGGTGCAAAAGTATGTCCTGTCCTTCTGGCACAGGGCCGGTTACAAGATAAGACAGGATAGAAAATATCAGGGATGAGCCAAGCCCCAATACCTCTTTTTCTTCAGGAATGGTGATTATTGTTGAGAAGTTCAATCCAATGACAGTTACTACAATAGAAGTAAGAAAGCCTGCAAGCGGGCCTGTAGCGCCTATGTCCAGAAGCGCCCTTTTATCCATGATTGGCGACTTGGTTTTTATCACTGCGCCGAATGTGCCTACAAGAAATGGCGGCGGCGCAGGTATGAAATAGGGGAGGCTTGCCTGCACACCATGTGTCCTTGATGCAAAGAAGTGACCAAGTTCATGGGTAAGGAGGATGGTCAAAAGGGTAAGTGAAAATGGTATGCCTTCTATTAACCGAAAAGGCTCTTGAAACGGATTAACCCCTTTCTGCAAAGCCCCTGCTATAATTGTGGTGGCTATGGTGAGAATAAAGAGTAAGGCCGGCAATAGGAGTCTTGGTTTTTGGCTGGATTCACGCTGTGCTGCTGCCTCTTCCATGTTGGGATAAAATTGTTCTTGTTCGGGCATACTGAGTAATTATGATAACTGAAATTTCCAGAGATTGCTACTTATTCCCAAAATCCGATTACTGCCCCTGTTTAAGACCTACAGGAGCAAGTTTAGAATTTTGGGTTATTGCTTCGGCTAATTTATTATGGTATGAGAGGAGGATAATATGCAGATAACCATTAGCAGCACAACACTATCCCTTACCAAGGGCGATATTACGCAGGAAGAGACGGATGCCATTGTGAATGCCGCAAACTCACGGCTTGCCGGCGGAGGTGGCGTTGACGGCGCAATCCACAGGGCAGGCGGGCCAAAGATTATAGAGGAGTGCAGGCGGATAGGCGGATGTCCTACCGGGAGCGCAGTCATCACTACAGGCGGAAACCTCAAGGCAAAATATGTGATACACACGGTTGGGCCGATCTATCAGGATGGCAGGCATAATGAAGCAAAATTATTGGCAAGCGCATATAAAAGCTGCCTTGAACTTGCGGCAAAAAAGGTAATAAAAAGCATTTCCTTTCCGTCCATCTCTACAGGCGCTTATGGTTATCCAATCAATGAGGCAGCGGAGATTGCATTGAAGACTGTTATAGATTTTATCAAGGCGAATAAAGAGAAATTGTCTCTTGTGCGCTTTGTGCTTTTTTCAGACAAGGATTTTGAGGTATATAAGAAAACGCTGGAGAAATTAACAAAATGACGAAAACCGTTTCAAAACCCGCTCTATTCAGAAAACTCCTGCAAAAAGGCGCAATCCTTATGCCTGGCGCATTCAACGCAGCCTCTGCTCTGCTTATAGAAAAATGCGGCTTCAAGGCAGTCTATATGTCAGGTGCGGGTATTTCAAATAGCGCCGGTCTTCCTGATATAGGAATTTTAACAAGAGATGCGGTTGTTCAGCAGGCAGAATATATTGCAAATGCTGTAAATATCCCTGTAATCGCTGATGCAAATACTGGTTTTGGCGGGCATTTAGAGGTAAAAAAAACTGTTCAGGCATTTGAAAAAGTAGGTGTTGCTGGAATCCAGATAGAGGATCAAAAAACAGCAGCGAAAAGATGCGGCCATCTTTCAGGCAAGGAGGTTATATCTGCCAAACAGATGGTAGAGAAAATTAAGGCTGCATGCGGCACAAGAAAAAACAAAGATTTTCTTATTATAGCAAGGACTGATGCAAGGAGTGTAAAAGGATTGGATGATGCAATAGAAAGGGCAAAGATGTATCTGGATGCAGGGGCAGATGTGATTTTTCCAGAGGCTTTGGAATCAAAAAATGAGTTTCAGAAATTTGCAAACAGGATAGATGCACCGCTTATGGCAAATATGACAGAGTTTGGAAAGACGCCGTATATCACAGCCAAAGAGTTTGAGGCAATAGGCTATTCCATAGTGATTTTCCCTATGACAACCTTTAGGGTGGGGATGAAGGCAATGGAGGACGCTTTGTTTGAATTAAAGAAAAAAGGAACGCAGAAAGGCTTGTTAAACACAATGCAGACGAGAGAAGAGTTGTACAAACTTATTGGATATGATGAAAGATGCGGGAGGTAAGCCATGAATTTTGACCTTACAGAAGAACAGCAGATGGTAAAAGAAACGGCATTGATGATTGGAAATTATCTTGTTTTGCTCCAATAACTATCTTGGTTTTGCCAATCATCCAAAGATTAAAGATGTAGCAATTAAGGCTATTTAATATATCGGTTTTTAGGATTAACTATTTTAAGGTAGGTGAAATTCCTTACTCCATAGGCAGTATTTCACGCTTTCTGTAAACAAGAGAATAATCTATGCTTAACAGAAAACCCATCTACCTTCTCATCCTCCTCCCCCTCCTCGGCTGCGCCTGTCCGAAGGGGGAAATCTATTCCCTTACTGAAACAGGGTTTTTTCAAAGGAATGGAGAGAAGTTGTCAGGGAAAACCCCATAGGTAAGGATGAGAATATAAAGGTTGTCCCGCTTTTCAAGAACAACGACTCCAGCCATTTTATCATCCAGATACGGGGCAGGGAAAAGCCGCATATCCATGAAACCCATGACCTGACCGTGATAGTAAAAAAGGGACACGGGATTTTGCATCTTGGCAATGATGAACTACCCATGAAACGGGGTGATATTGCCTTGATCCCCAGAGGGGTGTTTTACTACTTTGTAAATACAAATGGCGAACTTTCTATTGCCTATGTAATATTCACTCCGTTTTATGACGGTAAAGATATGAAGCTTGTGGATGAATAATAGCATCGCCCCATCACCCTAACCCTCTCCCTCGGCAAGAAATTATGTTCAAGAGGCTGCTGATAATTACTTTAATGGTGCATATCAATATCAACAAACCAGAGATTAATGTCAAGATTTCAGAGCTCTGGACATTGATGCTGATTCCTAATTTTTACGCAAACGATGGGAAAAGTTCTGCCGGGATGTTCTGTTTCAATCTTTCCGGCAGCCTCTTTTTCCTGTTTCCCTTGCTCTAAAAGGTAAAACATTCAAAATTCAATGTTTTATGTTTTAAATTTTAAATAGTGAATCTTGAATTTGTTGCCTTTTCGCCTATTTGCCTCTTTTTAAAGGTCTTACGGCCGTGCCTGAGATAGATGCCTCTTACGCCGCAGGGTAATGGAGATTCTTTTATGCTTAGGTTGCTCTATTTGTATGGCGCGGCTTTTTACGGCTTGCCTCCTGAAGGGCGCGTTTTCTTCCTTTCTCGTATAATTCTTTGAATCTGTAAAATCTGCCCCTCTCATATCCCCCAATGCCTTGCATGTCTGTAATATGTTGCTTAACTGCTTTGCTGACTCCAGCAATCCCAATTTGCTCTTGATTATTTTCTGTTCTTCTGTCAAGGGATGTTGTCCCAAAATGTTTTTAGCCTTAATCTTCACTTTTGCAATTTGCAATCTTCAATTTGCAATATGCTTTAGCATTTACTCTCCCAGATATGCAACCCTTAACTGCGGGTTTTGCAAAAGTGTTCTGGCGTCATCGCGCATGACAATCCTTCCGGTTTCCAGCACATAGCCATTGTTTGCAAGCTGCAGCGCTGCATTTGCATTCTGCTCTACCAGCATGATTGTTACACCTTCCTGATTTATCCTTTTAATGATTTCAAAGATTTTTTCAACCATCATGGGGGCTAAACTGAGAGAAGGTTCATCCAGTAAAAGCAATTTTGGCTGTGCCATAAGCGCTCTTGCTATAGCCAGCATCTGCTGTTCGCCACCGCTCAGGGTTTCTCCAGGTTGGTTAAGCCGTTCCTTAAGAATAGGGAAATAATCAAAAATCCTCTTCATCTCTCCTTTAACTTCTAACTTCTGACTCCTGTTTTTTCTAATATACGCCCCCATCTCAAGATTTTCCAAAACTGTCAATTGCGGGAATATCCTCCTTCCTTCCGGCACCTGCGATATACCTATCTCGACGACAATATATGCCGGCAGATTATCTATCCTCTTGCCAAGAAATTCTATTTTCCCTTGTTTAGGGTGAAGAGCACCTGAGATGGTATTTAACATTGTTGACTTGCCAGCGCCATTTGCGCCAATAATTGCCACAATCTCACCATGGCTAATCTCAAGGGAAATCCCTTTCAAGGCTTCTATGTTTCCATAAGAGGCATATACATTATCCAGTCTAAGCATACCCACTTCCCAGATAGGCCTCAATAACCTTTTTATTTTTTCTTACTTCTTCAGGCAAACCTTCAGCAATTTTTACGCCGTGGTCAAGCACAAATACCATGTCTGATATTCCCATGACTACCTTCATATCGTGTTCAATCAAAAGTATAGTAATACTTTTGTCTCTTATACATTTTATCAGCTCCATCAGGGATTCTGTCTCCTTTGGGTTCATGCCTGCAGCAGGTTCATCCAGAAGCAGGAGCAATGGCTCACTTGCCAGAGCCCTTGCTATTTCAAGCCTTCTCTGATCCCCATAGGGAAGATTTCTTGCCCAGAGACTTGCCCTTTTTCTGAGACCTATAAAATCCAGCAGGTTTAAGGCCTTTGATGACAGGTCTCTTTCTTCATGAACGACATTTGCTCCTTTAAGGATCGCCCCTTTAATCCCATAAGTCCCCTTTTTATAACTGCCAACCATTACATTTTCCAGGGCTGTCATTTCAGGGAAGAGCCTTATATTCTGAAATGTACGGGCCATGCCTTTTGAAGTTATGGTATGAGGCTTCAGCCCATGTATCTTTTCGCCATGAAAAATAATTTCACCTTTTGAAGGATGGTATATCCCTGTAACACAGTTAAAAAGTGTGGTCTTTCCCGCGCCGTTCGGCCCGATGAGGCTTATAATATCGCCATGTTTTATTACAAGGTCAATATTGTCAATCGCAGTCAGGCCGCCGAAGGTCTTGGTAAGATTTTTAATTTGAAGGAGCATAAATAAATACAGGCTATGGGCTATAGGTTATGGGTTTTAGGTTTTTCCTATTGCCCATTGCCTATCACCTATTGCCTGTAGTTAGCATATCCTTGGCAATAGGTCATCAAGGGGCATATCCAGAATCCTTGTTCCGCCATACGGTGTTTTGAGATACACGCCCTTGCCTTTTTCTTTGCTAGTAACTTCACCAATGATTGCCGCATTTTGGCCAAGCGGATCGTTTTGCAAGGCCTTTAAAATGTTGCAGGCATCATCCTTTGCTGCAATAATAACCACCTTTCCCTCATTGGCAATGTATAAGGGGTCTAAGCCGAGCATATTGCATATGCCTTTTACATCATCCCTTACAGGGATTGAGTCCTCGTCTATTTTAATCTCAAGATTCCCGTCTTCTGCAATTTCATTTAAGACCCCTGCCAATCCTCCTCGTGTTGGATCACGCATAAATTTTATGCGGCCAGCCTTGATTATTTTCTGGATAATTCCGTTCAATGGCGCACAGTCGCTCTCTATCGTGGCTTCAAAATCAAACCCATCTCTTTTTGAGAGAACTGCTATGCCATGGTCGCCCATGGTGCCGCTCAGGATGATTTTGTCGCAGACGGTTATCTTACCTATACCGAGATCAATCCCATTCTCAACAATTCCAAGGCCGGCAGTATTTATATAGATATTGCTCTGACTCTCCCCCGGACTCCTTTCTATAACCTTTGTATCGCCTGTTATAACTTCAACCCCTGCCTTCTTGGCAGTTTCCTTTATGGATAAAGCGACAACTTCCAGATCCTTTAAAGAAAAGCCCTCTTCTATAATCAATGCACAGGAAAGGTATAAAGGTTTTGCCCCCACAACTGATAGGTCATTTATCGTGCCGCATACAGCGAGCTTGCCAATATCAGTGCCCGGGGAGAAAATTGGTCTTACTACATAAGAATCTGTTGTTAACGCAAGTTTGGAACCATTCAATTCAAATACAGCAGAATCTCCGAGAGGTGCAAGTATTGGATTGCTCAAGTGCTTTAAAAAAACACTTTTTATCAAATCCCTTGCAAGCCTTCCCCCGCCGCCATGGCCGATAGATATTGTATCCTTCATTAGAACATCCCTGCCGAAAATAGATATTGAAAGTTGTCATTGTGAAGCCGAAGCCCTGTCCCGGGCGTAGCAAGGGAACTCTAACGGAATTGCTTCAGCCGATGTCCATCGGTTCCGCAATGACGGACAAAACAAAGGCTTAAATAGCCTATGTCTATTTCTCTGTCCCTAAAAACAGATTGAAAATCTGGAGCTTCTCATATAAGCTATCTGAAAAAAGTATAGATTGTCAATATGTTAAACATAGATAGGGTAAATTTTGAAAAAGTCTTTCAGCAGGCAGAGAAAAAAAGGGCAGCCTCGCAATTTAATAAGGCAATAACCCTGTATATCAAAGCAAAGAGGCTGTGCGACAATGACAAAGAGGCAAAACTCTCCTGTCTTCTTGCCCTTGGGGACTGCTACAGGATGGTGGGAAAATATGATGATGCAAAAAAGAGTTATGATTATGCCTATTCTGTTGCGAAAATGTTAAAAGAAAACCCCCTTGCTGCTGACGCATTCGTTGGCCTTGGGTTGACCTTAAGGGCAATGGGAAAACATAAAGAGGCATTGAAGATATTTAAAAAAAGCCAGCAAATATATAAAGCGGTAGGGGATGAGGCAGGGCTTGCATTTAACCTCTGGGCAAAGGCAGGGGCGTACAGGATTAAGGGCGATTTAAAAAAGGGCATAGAGACATTTAAGCAGGCATTAGATTTATTTACTACTTTAAAAGATAAATCTGGCATTGGTTATTGTCTGTGCGGTCTTGGTGGAACCTCAAGGATATTAGGCAGAATAGACGATTCTTACAAATACTATTCAAAGGCAAACGATGCGTTTAGAAAGCTGAAAGACACCTTTGGCATAGCTTATTCATACTGCGGACTTGCGAATGCAACGAGGATGAAAGGGGATTGCAAAGGCTCTTTTAAATATTTTCAGAAGGCAAAGGCGCATTATAAAAAGATCGGGGACAAGGTGAGCTTTGCCTATACGCTCTGGGGCGAAGGCGCTGCCTTTAAGATGTTGGGAAATTTTAAAAATGCCAAAAACGA
Organism: Deltaproteobacteria bacterium; assembly: GCA_016195725.1. Classification (GTDB taxonomy): domain Bacteria; phylum Desulfobacterota; class GWC2-55-46; order UBA9637; family UBA9637; genus UBA10170. The sequence goes on from JACPZB010000006.1 coordinate 25,110, forward strand.
TTTTCTGAAAGCGCAGAAATTATTTAAAGAGACTAAGGACGAGAGAGGGCTTTCCTACTGTGAGCTTTCTATTGGAGAATTGGAATTTTTGCAAGGCAGACCTGCAAATGCTGCTCTACTATTTAAAAAGGCATTAAGAAGGGCAAATAAGTTTTCATTTGGAGTGGAGATTAAACATGCCAATAGGTTTTTGCACGCCTTAAAAAGCGGGAAGGGATTTTCATTTAATTTGCCTTAAAGCACTCTTCACCTTAATCCTCCCCTGATGTTCATCGGGGAGGGAAGGGTGAGCGGGCCGTAATGGGCTTTGGCAGTAAAATGGAGAACCGAGTTAATGGCAATCACCGAAAAAAAAGACTGCATCTTGTTCAATAACATAAAATACGAATGGCTCGGCCAGTCAACCGTGCGGATGACTACTGATGACGGGTTTGTAATATATACTGACCCTGTTCTGCTTGATGAGAATCCTCCCAAAGCCGATTTAATCCTCATAACGCATCACCATGTTGACCACTGTCTGCCTGAATTTGTTGCGTCAATAAGAGACGAAAAGACACAGCTCGCTGCATTTCATGAAAGTTATATTAAATACTGCGTGCAGGATATAAAAGGCGTAAGGACAGTAAAGATAGGGCAGACAATAGAACTATCAGGGGTAAAGATTACCGGCACGGAGGCATATACCAAAAGAGGGTTTCATATAAAAGGCGAGGGGTGCGGATTTTTGATTGAGCTTAAAGGCCGGAAAATCTATTTTGCAGGCGACACATCTATTACAAAAGAGATGGAAGGGCTTAAGGATATTGACTCAGCAATACTCCCCATCTGCGACAATACCTATACAATAAAAACAGAAGACATGATAGAAGCAGTGAAAATCATAAAGCCAAAGCTGTTTATCCCGGTGCATTTCACGCCCATGAATGAGCCTGACCCTGTGGTTAAAGAAGGCATGTTTGCTACAAAAGATCCAAGATTTTTCACAAGAAAAGAAGACCCCAAAAACCTCCTGCCATTTTTTGAGGGAACCGATATACAGGTTGCGATACTGAGAAAATTGGTTAGATTGGCATAGAGGAGGTGCAGATTGCTAAAAAAGACCTTTTAAAATTTCATTATTGGTATTATAACAGCGTGTTACAAAATCGGAAAATAGTCAATAAATTTATACCAACTGAGCGTATAGTCATCCATCCCGGCGATTGTATGGAATTATTGAAAACCATTCCAGATGAATCGTTGCAACTCGTTGTCACATCTCCGCCTTACAACATCGGTAAAGAGTATGAGAAACGGCTTAAATTGGGTTCCTATCTTGAGCAACAGGCGGCCATTATACAAGAATGTGTGCGATGCCTGTCGCCGCACGGTAGCATTTGCTGGCAAGTTGGAAACTATGTGGACAATGGGACTATCATACCGCTTGATACCGTGCTTTATCCAATTTTCACAAAATTGGGATTAAAAATGCGTAACCGGATAATATGGCACTTTGAACATGGCTTACATTGTAGCCGCCGTTTTTCCGGGCGATACGAAACTATTATCTGGTTTACAAAATCTGACGAATACGTTTTTAACTTGGACCCGGTTAGAGTACCTCAAAAATACCCGGGGAAAAAATACTTCAAAGGGCCTAATGCGGGGAAGTATTCGTGTAACCCCCTTGGGAAAAACCCTGGAGATTTGTGGATTATTCCCAACGTAAAAAGCAATCATGTTGAGAAGACAGATCACCCCTGTCAATTTCCAGTTGAACTGATTGAACGATTGATTCTTTCAATGACCAATGAGGGCGATTGGGTATTTGACCCATTCCTTGGAACAGGAACGTCAATTATAGCGGCGATTCGTCACAAACGGCGCGGGGCTGGAGCAGAGACCCTTCCTAAGTATATTATGCTGACGAAGCAGAGAATTGAACAAGAACTTGCCGGAACATTAAAAACCCGTCCAATGAACAAGCCTGTATACGACCCGATTGAGGCAGGGAACAGTCTGATAATTACGCCTTGGACGACCAATAAGAAAGGTGCCCAAATGGTTTTACTTGAAAAACCTAACAAAAAACAAAGGTATGCAGTTCGATGAAAATTGTAGAAACATATTCTCATTTGAACGGCCTCGAATTTTTGCTTGTGCATAAGCCCAACCTGTGGAAAGAGATACAGTCTGTCATTTCTGCTGTAAATGCGGAAACATGCAAGACCAAGGTATCCAAAGAAAAAACTATGAAGGGCAAATTGCTTTACAGTCCGATTGATATGAATTCTGCTTTCAATAGGTTGCTCCGTGCCAAGGATTGGGAAGAGAGCCGTGTAAGCTATTGGGTTACCAAAAGTGAGAGACTGATACGCAAGACACTTACTATGCCGCCTGAAGAACAAAAGAAGGAAATTGAGGCGGCAGGTGACAAGCCGATTTTCAGCTATAATCAAACGGACTTTGTGAAAGACCGTGTTGCCGTTGAAGTTCAATTCGGGAAGTATTCGTTTGTGGCCTATGACCTCTTTGTAAAACATCTTGCCTTTTATATCGGCGACAAAATTGATGTCGGCATAGAGATTCTTCCCATGAAATCCCTCCAATCACAAATGAGTTCAGGTGTTGCTTACTACGAGGGCGAGCTTTACAATGTGGTTAGACAGGGACGCGGCGTTCCGGCTGTTCCATTAGTGATTATCGGGATCACACCGTAATAATAGAGAAGCAAGCTAAGAAGACACTCAACCTGACACGAAAAGTCTGTGCATGTTAGCTTTGTTGTTAAACTAAAGGTTACCATTTTAGAACCTATTTCTTGAACTATTGGGTGCTGTCCCTACAATAGTTGATACAACCATTTGACGATGGGAATCGGTTAGAGGATCCCGTTTTGAAAATTTGCAAATACCTCTATAAAATGGAAACCGGAAAATTTGGAAGGGTCCGGGTAAGGAATCTCTCGATCGGGGCAATTACCGAAATTGCTAAGAGACTCCCCAACTACAAAGAGCGTCCTGGTCGGGACATCACAGTCGCCAGCGCCTCGGTGCTCTGTGTTGGTGACGAGGACAAATCTATTGATGGAGCTCAGTTCACGGATGCGGAGCTTGCGGAATTTGCTGAAAAGTTTCTGGAAGCGCGGCCAAGGTTGACAATAACTGATGGCGAGTCTATTGCTATACTGCCACGGAATGCAGGGGAAAGTTCTATTGACTACTTCGGACGTGTTATTACTGCAGACATGAGCAGCTTTCACAACCGGATGCTTGATGTTGTAGAAAAGTCTGGTGTTATTAGTGCCTTTAAGGAGCTAAACAAACTTTCGGATATGGTCAAGCAAAGTTCAAGCCTTTCGGCGTTTGCCGGGTTGAAAAGTGCTACAGATAGTATACGATCCGCCTTGCAAGATACGGAGCGGTTCTCGTTCCTCAATTCACCGGCAATGAAGGCATCCCTTGAAATTGAGAAGCAAAATAAATTCATGCGTCAAGCTCTCGGAGAACGTACTGCTGTGTTGGGGCAGGGCAACCCTATTTTTGAGCGGATGGAAATTCCTACTCTGCCTCCTAATCCCATCCACAAGACTAATAAAAAACTTGAAGACTTGACCGAGCACGTGGGGGCGTTCACTGGTTCATTGACGAAACACCTTACAGCATCCGCTGTGGCGTTGAAGGATGTGGCTGAACAAATAGAGAATGGGGCAAAGAGTACAACCAAGCAGAATAATATTATGATAGGGCTTACCGTTGTGTCCCTTTTAGTGGCAATTTTAGCGGCATACATGGGGTATCTCGGCTATTCAATGGGGAAATCCGCAAGCGGAAAAAACAAAAACACGGTGATGCCTGCTGTTGTGGCACCTGTGGAAGTGAAGCCGCAGCTTGCTCCCGCAGCCAAGGCTGTACCGGCAGTAAAACCGCAACAGCCTGATCCTAATAAAAAACATCGCAAGGTGCCTGCTCAATAACAGTGCCATTATAAGGCTGGCGAAAAATGAGGACGGATTTATTTTTTGAAAAAACACAGGATTGTCGAAACAATCAAAACAAGTTTGCTTCGCCTACTCGCAATGACCTCCCTCACCCTGCCCTCTCCCGCAGGGGGAGAGGGAGTTATAATCTTCCACCGTTTCCCCTTTTAGAAAAGGGGGATGTTAAAGATTCCATTAAAACAAGGATTGAAATCCTATCGGAGGTTTAAAAGATGCTAAAACACATAGTCATGTTTAGGCTCAAGGATTCGGCTGAGGGGCATAGTAAAGCTGAAAATGCCAGAAGACTTAAAATACTTCTGGAATCTTTAAAAGAAAAAATCCCGGTCGTAAAATGCCTTGAAGTGGGTATAAATGTGGGGAAGTCCGCAAGCGCATCTGACATTGTTTTGTATTCAGAGTTTGACGATATGCAGGCGCTGGAAGTTTACCGGGAGCATCCGGAACATAAGAAGGTAGTGGATTTTATTACGAAGGTATGCTCAGAAAGACGTGTTGTTGACTACGAAGCATAGAGTATTTTTGCAACCCTTACTCCTGTGCCGCGTATTGACACTCCACCATCCTGTGCTATACTCAAATCAGCCCCTGAACTTTATAAGGAGGCATGCTATGCCAAACGGGAAAAAGATTACAATAAGCGTTATCAAGGCCGATGTGGGCGGTTTTGTAGGCCATTCCAGTTTCCACCCGGCGCTTTTGGATATGGCAAAAGAAAAGCTCGGCAATGCCAAGGATAAAGGGATTGTTGCAGACTTCCATGTAATAAGATGCGGAGATGACCTTGAACTTATTATGAGCCACGACAAAGGGTGTGACAATAAAGCCATACATGAGCTTGCATGGAATATATTTACTGCCTGCACAGAGGCCGCAAAGGAATTAAAGCTCTACGGCGCAGGCCAGGATTTATTGAAAGATGCGTTTACAGGAACGGTAAAAGGCATGGGGCCTGGCGTTGCCGAGATGGAGTTTGTTGAGAGAAAGAGTGAGCCGGTAATTATATTTATGGCGGACAAGACATCCTCGGGCGCGTGGAATCTGCCGCTTTACAAGATATTCGGAGACCCGTTTAATACGGCAGGCCTTGTAATTGACCCATCTATGGCGGATGGTTTTTGTTTCAATGTGCTGGATGTAAAAGAGGATAAATCTATTATGCTTTCATGTCCAGAAGAGACCTACTGCCTTCTGGCGCTCATAGGCGCCACAAGTAGATATATGGTAACCTCGGTCTATAGAAAGAAGGATAAAGAGATTACTGCCGTTGCATCGACCGAGAGGTTAGGCTTTATTGCAGGCAAATATGTGGGCAAGGACGACCCGGTTATGATTGTCAGGTGCCAGTCAGGTCTTCCTGCGGTTGGAGAGGTTTTAGAGGCATTCAGCTTCCCGTATCTTGTTCGCGGCTGGATGAGAGGTTCGCACAACGGCCCTTTAATGCCTGTTCCTTTTTATGAGGCCAACCCAACCAGATTTGACGGGCCTCCGCGTGTGATTGCGGCAGGCTTCCAAATTGCCAATGGCAGGCTCATAGGGCCGCATGATATGTTTGATGACCCGAGTTTTGATGAAACAAGGAAAAAGGCAAATCATGTTGCAGAGTATATGAGAAGGCACGGCCCGTTTGAACCGCACCGCCTGCCCCTTGAGGATATGGAATATACCACCTTGCCTCATGTGCTTGGGAAGCTGAAACACAGGTTTGAGAAACACTAATACGAACGCAATAAATGTCTTTATACTGCGTTGGACTCCTCGGAAAATCCTCAACATACTAATTTAAGTATGCCTGCGGTTTTCCTCGTCGTCCGCCTTGTCTAAAACCATTTCTTGCATTCGTATGATGTAACATTATTTAATGCGTTTGTATTAATAAGGGTATGTTCTTGGCTGTCAGCACAAATTGAGCTAATATTCACTAAAAGATGCATGTAGAGATAAAAAAGAATGTTGGGCTTAAAGGTATAAAGAAAAAATAAAAGAGGGCAAATCTTTTCAGGCTGTTGCCCAAATCATATTTTTTATGCTCCGCTGTCATGCCCCCGAAACTTATCCTGAAGGGAGTAATTGGGGAGGGCGGAAGATATATTTTCAGATGAAAACACTCCGTGGCGTTTAAAAAATCGTGATGCATAAAACATTCCCTGTCGGCAAATTGCCCTTGCATATCTTAAAAAGATTTCTAAAAAAATACACTGTGTTTGATAAAAGCGTTATCATCGGCCCTGATATCGGGCTTGATGCCGCTGTCATAGAGTTTGGCAATAGATATCTTCTTGCAAAAACAGACCCCATCACCTTTGTTTCAGAAGACATCGGTCTATACACTATCAATATCAATGCAAATGATATTGCTGTAATGGGCGGTTTGCCAAAGTGGTTTCTCGCAACAATACTTCTGCCTGTCGGCAAGGCAGATGCAAAAATGACAGAGACAATATTTTCTCAACTTTCCAATGCCTGCAAAAAACATAACATATCATTTTGCGGGGGGCATACTGAGATTACAGCCGGCATTAACAGACCTATTGTAATTGGCCAGATGCTTGGAGAAGTGAAAAAGGATAAACTTGTAACAGCAAAGGGAGCTAAAGTTGGTGATGTAATAATACTTACCAAGGGTATTGCTATTGAGGCAACATCTATTATAGCAAGAGAGAAAGAGAAGGAACTTGCGAAGAAATTTGGAATGGCCTTTGTCAACCGCTGTAAAAACTTTATCAGGTATCCTGGTATAGGCATTTTAAAAGATAGCCAGATTGCGGCAAAATTTGGCAGAATCCATGCCATGCACGACCCAACAGAGGGCGGTATTTCAACAGGTTTGCATGAGCTTGCAATTGCATCAAAGGCTGGTATTATAGTGGAGAAAGATAAGATACCTGTATTTTCAGAGTGCCAGAAATTATGCAATTATTTTGGCATAAATCCCCTTGGCGCAATCGCATCAGGTGCGCTGTTGATTACGGTTGCAGAAAAACGTTCAAAAAGGGTTGTATCAGGGCTTCAGAAAAATAATATAGAGGCTTCCATTATCGGAAAGATTGTTGAGAAGAAAAAAGGTGTAAAGATTAGAGAAAATGGCAGGTTAAAAAGTCTAAAACTTTTTGAGAGGGATGAGATAACGAAGATTTTTTAGTGAAGATAAATTGTAGCTGCCCAATCCTGAATTAAAACTTTTCAGGACAGGTTTATTGGGCGTCCGCCTGAGGCGGATTAAAAACGCCGACAAATTGGCAGACTACAAAACTTTATTTAGGGGAATAAAATGAAGTTTTATGCAAGCCTAATTGTATTGGCATTATTGGCTGTGGTTTTTTCATCAAATATTAGTATTGCAAAGGAGGAAACTGCTATGCAACTTAAAAGCACGGTTTTTGAAGATAATGGTTTGATACCAAAGAAATACACCTGCGACGGTTCTGATGTTTCACCGCCATTAACATGGTCAAAACCTCCGGTTGGCACAAAAAGTATTGTCTTAATCTGCGACGATCCTGATGCGCCAATGGGCACATGGGTTCACTGGACTCTTTATGGATTATCTCCAGAAACCACATCTCTGCCTGAAAATGTGCCCAAACAAAAAGAAGTTTTGGGCGGCGCAAGGCAGGGAATAACCGATTTCAGAAAAATCGGCTACGGTGGTCCATGCCAGCCAAAGGGTCCTGCCCATAGATATTTTTTCAAAATCTATGCCCTTGATATTGAATTAAACTTACCTGCTGGCGCAACAAAGCAGGATATGGAAAAAGCGATGAAGGGGCATATACTGGCTGAGGGACAGTTGGTGGGGAAGTACGGGAGGTAGCTGCATATCGTGGAATATATAAGCTGACTTCAGAATCAGAGAAAACTATGGGTATATCTAAGGAACTGCGTGAGCAGGCAATGAATCAGATGCAAGGGGCGATGGCACTCAATATAGCATTTATTGGTATATATAATGCTCTGTTTGCCACATTATCTGGGATGAGGAAGGCTACGCCAGATGAGCTGGCTACAAAGACCGGGCTGGACAAAGGCTATGTAGAGAGATGGTGCGATGCTGCATTTTGCTTTGGCTTTCTGGACGAAGTTGATGAGAAACTAACATTGACAGACCTTGGTCGTGCATTCATTCCTGATATCCCCGGTACGGCAATGCCTTTTGCAGTGCAGTCAGTGCTTTCAGGGCATATGGCAGAGCGGGCTGCGGTTTTTATGAGAAGCGGAGAACAGCCCGGAGAAGAGGTGCTTGCAGAGCGCAAAAGCATCCTTGCCCTGTTCGGACCCATGCTTGAGGCAATGTTCAGCGGTCTCTTTGAGGAGCAGATACTCAAAAATGTGCCAGTCTTTAGAGAGGCAGATAAAAAGGACAGTTTGGTTTTAGACCTTGGCTGTGGCAATGGCTGGTATTTGCGCAAATTAGCCATGCATTTCCCATGCCTGCACGGTATCGGCATAGATGACTTTCAGAAAAATATTAACCATGCAATGAAGCTAACACAGAAAGAAGGTTTGGACAGCCGGCTTACTTTTGTTAAAGGGGATATCTATGGATTTCCCCTGAGTAAACCTGTTGATTTGATTGCAATGAACCGGGCGCTGCATCATGTATGGTCAGATAGGCAGACTATTTTTCAGATCTTCAAGAAGCATCTGAAAAACGGCGGTTCAGCCATTATCTGGGAGCCAAACTGGCCCAAAAGCCGCTCAGACTTGCGCGATCCGGCAAAGCGGGGGATGGCCTTTCAAAACCTTGCAGAGCATATTATGGGAAATCATTTCCTTCGTCCGGAAGAGATAGAGGCTGAGTTTCACCGCGTGGATATGGAGACCGCCACTTATCTGTTTGCCAATGGAAACGAAGCGATTGTTGTCGGTACAAAGAAATTACGCTAATATTCTGCTTTTGTAACATGCGTCAATATTTTCTTCCCTGTCTTTTTCTCATATCTTGAGTTTTCGTACGAGATACATTAGAGTAATAGATATGCCGATAAGCTGAAAGGGGGTTTTTATGGCAAAGATTGTTTTAGAAAGGTTGGCCAAGGACGAAATTGCAAAGAGGAAGATTGAAAGCTGGCCCATATGGGAAAAAGAGGTGTCAAAATTTGATTGGTATTATGACAGCGATGAAGAATGCTATATCTTGGATGGGGAAGTTGTTGTAAAAACCGATGAAGGAGATTATACTATAAAGGCAGGAGATTTTGTTACATTCAAAAAAGGTTTAAAGTGTGTTTGGGATATCAAAAAGGGGATAAGGAAGCATTATAATTTCAGATAGACAGAGCGCTTGTTTTTGCGCTAAAGACTGCGCACGGAATACGCGTAAAGAGGAGAAGAATAATATGAATTGGAGAGAAAGAATAACGGTAGATCCGCTTGTATGCCACGGTAAAGCCTGCATCAAAGGAACCAGAATAATGGTATCGGTTATACTGGACAATCTGGCAGAAGGCGCGAATGAGATGGAAATCGTGAAAAGCTATCCCTCATTGACCATAGAAGATGTTAAAGCAGCCATAGCATACGCCGCTGCATTATCCCGCGAGAGGATGGTTTCATTAACAGCATAGGTAAAAATGCAATTCAAGATAGATGAAAATATGCCGATTGAGATTGCAGAAATGCTTACGAATGCGGGGCATGACGCAAAAACAGTGAATGAACAGCAGTTGCAGGGCGTAAAAGATACGGTTCTCATTAATGTATGCAAAAATGAAAATCGCGCGCTGGTTACTTTAGATATGGATTTTTCCGATATTAGGGCATATCCTCCTCAAGAATATTCAGGGATTATTGTTTTAAGGCTTGGCAGTCAGGCTAGACAGCATGTTATGGAAGTTTTTCGGCGGATAATACCTCTTATAGGTGTTGAATCTCTTTTTCAACATCTGTGGGTTGTGGAGGAAACGGCAATCCGAATTCGCGGCGAGGATGACTGATTCGCAAAGCTGTTTGCTTATCTCTGAAATACAAATCAAAACACAAGGAGGCAACCGTATGAAAGCTAAAAGTTCTTCGCAAAAGGTGGCAAAGAAGGGGATTGACACGTATAAGGATCCGTATCTCCCAAAGCAGGGTCCGCATGACATGGCTGTTTGCAAAAGGTGCTGTGCCATATACCACAATAAACGATGGTCAATAAATGAGGCGCTTTACCAAAAGAGAAAAGAAAACAAAAAGACCCTGCTTATTCTCTGTCCTGCGTGTCAGAAAATAAGAGATAGATATGCAGAAGGCTTTGTTATATTAAAAGGCGATTATTTAAAGGAGCATAAAAAGGACATATTGAATCTCATAAAAAATGAAGAAGAGAGGGCAATGGGATATAACCCCCTTGAAAGAATCATTGAGATAAAAGATAAGGGTAGCATTGTTGACATAACCACAACCCATGAAAAGCTTGCCCAGCGTATCGGTAAAAAGATGCACAAGGCATGTCAGGGTGACCTGGAAATTAAGATGACGCAGGATAGGGTGACGAGGGTGGTGTGGGAGAGATAGGAGGTAGTGGATTTTTAATTTTCGGATGTCGATTTTCGAATTTAAAAATCGTAAATCGCAAATCGTAAATCGCAAATCGAAAAATGGAAGCCCGTCTCTATAATAAATCTGAAAAAAACTATGTTAACTGCTTTCTCTGCGCCCATCACTGCAAGATTGCTGACGGCAAAAGGGGTATTTGCGGTGTCAGGGAGAACAAAGGCGGCACGCTCTATACCCTTGTCTATGGCAAGGTAATTGCCCAGCATATAGACCCCATAGAAAAAAAACCATTCTTTCAATTCCAGTCCGGAAGCCGTTCCTACTCTATTGCAACCGTGGGGTGCAATTTCCGATGTCTCCATTGCCAGAATTTTGAGATATCCCAGATGCCAAAAGACCAGAAGAAAATCCTCGGCGAAGATGTAACTCCTGAGGAGATTATCCACGAGGCATTGGAGACAGGCTGCCAGAGCATATCCTACACCTATACAGAGCCAACCATATTTTTTGAATTTGCATACGACTGCATGAAGCTTGCAAAGGAAAAGGGCTTAAAAAATAATTTTGTGACAAACGGCTTTATGACAAAGGAATGTCTTGATGAGATGAAGGGACTTTTAGACGCTGCGAATGTGGATGTAAAGGCATTTACCGAAGAGTTTTACAAAAGGGTGTGCGGTGCGCGGCTTGCCCCTGTACTGGAATCCATTGAACATATGCGTAAGCTCGGAATATGGGTTGAGATAACAACCCTCATTATTCCAACCCAGAATGATTCAGAGGATGAGTTGCGGCAGATTGCAAAATGGATTTACAAGACAGACAAGACCATGCCGTGGCACTTGAGCGCATTTTACCCCACCTACAAATTAAACAACCTGCCGCGAACCCCTGTCTATATCATTGACCGGGCAAGGGAAATCGGTTTTGAAGAAGGGCTTCTCTATGTCTATACCGGAAATGTGCCGGGCGATATTGGTGAATCCACATACTGTTACAACTGCAAGGAAAAGATTATTGAAAGATTCGGCTTTTATGTGAAGAGAAATTTGGTAAAGGACTCAAAATGTCCTTACTGTGAAGTTAAGATTGACGGGGTGGGGTTGTAAGGTTGAGGCAAAGAGTCAGAGTGCCAAAGAGTCGGCCTTGTAGGGTGGGCTGCGCCCACCATTTTAGCTACAAGCATTTTTTGGTGGGCGCAGCCCACCCTACAGGAGACTGCGTTGGAATGCGCTATTTCAATTGCTATCGGATCTTGGTTGTGATAATTTTAAGTCATGGTTAAGAATCCTGCTATCTTAAAAAAGTTTGAAGACGAATTCCTCAAATCGGAAGCAAGGCTCTCTTTTGAACAATCTCTGAACATTTTCACCTCTCTGTGGAATGAGGCGGCAATGCTCGGCGTGATGCCTCCGAAAGATCCTTTAGACCAGATTGAAGTTGATGTAAAAATAGCGAGGGCGCTCAACACATGTTCCAGAAACTCCTTGCACGGATAGGAGAAACCTTCGGCAGACGCGGCCTTCCTTACATGGTCATAGGCGGACAGGCCGTGCTGCTTTACGGCGAACCCAGACTTACCAGAGACATTGACATTACCCTCGGACTCGGCGCTGATAGAATTGACGAGATACTTTACATAGCGGAAGAACTCTCCTTAAGACCCATCCCAAAAGATATCAAAGACTTTGTGCGGCAGACCATGGTGCTGCCATCCATTGATGATGTTACCGGAATAAGAGTTGATTTCGTCTTCTCCTTCACGCCGTATGAAATGGAAGCCATCGGCAGGGCAAGAAAGATTGTAATTAACGGTCAGGGGGTCAGGTTCGCCTCTCCCGAAGATCTCATAATCCATAAAATATTCGCCGGAAGACTAAGGGACATAGAAGATGTAAGAACTGTTCTTCTCAAAAATAGCGGCATAGACATCCCTTACATAAAGAATTGGTTGAAAGAGTTCGACTCGGCCTCGGATGAAAAAAATTTTCTCAAGACCTTTGAAGGCATCCTTGGATAGAATATCTCATACAAATAGAAAGAGCCTGCGAGTAGGGGCATATCCGCATGTATGAGTTCATGAAAAAGATAACCTTTTTTGTATTTGGCGTCTTCATCCTCCTCCTCGCCTCCTGCTCTTATTTTTCTCACAAAAATATTGAGGCCGTTCCCCGCTATCCGAATTACACCATTGCCGTGCTTCCCCTCTATAATGCCGCCAACGACATCAACGGCCCGATTATGGTCAGGACGATATTTCACGAAAAGATGAAAAAATATTTTTTCACAAAACCCCTTGCCGAGGTTGATGCGATTCTGAAAGACAGGCTGGGCGTTACACTGGGGGCGCAGCTTGATATGGCCACTGCGCAAGAGATTGGAGAGGCGCTCGGTGTTGATGGCATTGTTTACGGCTATCTGCTCAACTTTGACGATATAACCTCCGGCGTTTATAATGCCAGAAAGGTGCGGGCCGGGTTCAAGTTGATAGATACAAAGACCGGCCGTATCATCTGGGCGAGAGGCCAGGGCGTGAAAACCGTGTCCGGCCTTGCGTTGCTGGATAGTGAAGATGCCTTTACCTCTATAAGAGGGCTTGAGCAAATACCCGGCATCAATGACTGGCAGGTCATGCAGCAAAAGGCACTG
>JACPZB010000077.1 GCA_016195725.1 Deltaproteobacteria bacterium
AAGGCGATAAAGAGGGATGTAGGGGGTGGGAGGCGGGGAGTGAATTTTAAATTTTATAAATCTATTCCTCCAACAAAGCAATTGCAAAAAGAGATATATGTCATAATTTCAAATAATTTTTCTTCCCACATCCCACATCCCACATCCCACATCCTGTTGCTGCGGCCAAAGGATTTGGCAGTAGGCATCGGCTGCGACAGAGGCGTAAAATTGAAAGAGGTGGAGAGCGCATATCTTGAAACTTTTAAAAAATGGGATGTGTCCCTATTATCAGTAAGAAATCTTGCATCTATTGATGTAAAGAACAATGAAAAAGGGCTTTTGGGGTTTGCAAAAAAATATCATTTGAAAATAGATTTTTATTCAAAAGATGAATTGGCGGATATGCCTCTGCCGTCGGGCTTTTCCAAGTTTGTCATGGGAAAGGTGGGTGTGGGCGGTGTGTGCGAGCCAGCAGCGTTGAAATCAGCGGGGACAAAAAATATATGGATAAAAAAACAGAAGATAGGAAGAGTGACCATAGCCGCAGCCAAGGTTCCCTTTGCATTGTAGGTATCGGCCCGGGCAGTTTAGAGCATCTTACCTTCAAGGCAAAAGAGGCATTGGAAAAGTGCGATGTGGTGGTGGGCTACAAAACCTACATTGACTTAATTAAGAGTCTCATTCAAGGCAAAGAGATTTTTTCTACCGGCATGACCAAAGAGGTTGATCGTTGCCGAAAGGCCATTGAGCTTGCATCGCAGGGGAAAAAGGTGGCGGTCGTATCCAGCGGCGATGCAGGGATTTACGGGATGGCAGGGCTGGTGTATGAACTCTTGCGAGTTCAAGATTCAAGATTCAAGATTCAAGGTTCAAGACATGATGAGAAAAAAAGAACTTGCAACTTGCAACTTGCAACTTGCAACTTAACCATAGAGGTCATCCCCGGCGTTCCTGCCTTCTGCGCGGCTGCCAGCCTGCTTGGTGCTCCACTTATGCATGACTTTGCATCCATATCTTTAAGCGACCTTTTAACAGCATGGGAAACAATAAAAAAGCGGCTTAAGGCGGCGGCAGAGGGGGATTTTGTTATAATTCTTTATAATCCGAAGAGCAAGACAAGAGTTTTTCAACTTAAAGAGGCCATTGATATTATAGCTACCCAGAGAAGTAATAGTACGCCTGTTGGCATAGTCAAAAATGCTACGAGAGATGGAGAAGAAATAAAGATAACCGCTTTAAAAGAGCTGCCTGCACACTATGATTTTATAGATATGACCACAATCGTGATTATCGGAAATAGCGCAACCTTTATTTCTGACAGCAAAATGATAACACCGAGGGGATACAATGTCTAAAAAACAGGGGTCAGGGGTCAAGGGTCATGGGTTAGAAAACCCCTACCTCCCACCTCCCGCCTCCCATGCCCGTCCCCTTATGCTTCAAGGCACAGCATCCCATGTGGGCAAGAGCATACTTGTTGCCGCCCTTTGCCGGATATTTAAAGAACAGGGCTTAAAGGTTGCGCCGTTCAAGGCGCAGAATATGGCGCTGAATTCTTTTGTTACTAAAGACGGCGGAGAGATAGGGCGGGCGCAGGCATTTCAGGCAGAGGCCGCAGGCATTGAACCGACCGTTGATATGAATCCGATACTCTTAAAACCCACATCCGATATGGGCTCGCAGGTAATTATCCATGGCAAGGTCTATGGAAATATGAAGGCCGCAGAATACCACAAATTCAAAAAAGAGGCTGCGCAATATGTGCTGGAGAGTTACCGGAGATTGGCTGAGGAAAATGATGTGATTATGATTGAAGGTGCGGGAAGTCCTGCTGAGATAAATTTAAGAGAAAATGATATTGCCAATATGGGATTGGCTGAAATGGTTGGTGCGCCAGTAATCCTCATTGGAGATATTGACAGAGGAGGAGTATTTGCATCATTGGTGGGGACCATGGAGCTTTTGAGCTCTTCAGAAAGGAAAAGGCTCAAAGGGTTTATCATAAATAAATTCAGAGGTGATTTTGAACTCTTAAAGCCAGGGATTGACTTTCTGCAGCACAAAACAGGGTTGCCGGTTTTTGGTGTTGTGCCGTATTTAAAGGATATAAGTTTGCCGGATGAGGATGGGGTTGTGTTAGAGCAGGGTCAAGGGTCAAGGGTCAAGGGTCAAGGAAAAATAAATATTGCTGTAATAAAACTCCCGCGTATCTCCAATTTTACGGATTTTGATCCGTTTAAATTTGAGCCAGATGTTTATGTCAGATATATTTCTCAAGCTGCGGAACTGGATGAAGCCGATGCGATCATCATTCCGGGCAGCAAGAATACGCTGGAAGATATGAGATGGCTGCGAAAGAGCGGCCTTGCCGACGCGGTAATCCATTATGCAAAAGATGGCGGAAGCGTCATCGGCATCTGCGGCGGTTTTCAGATGCTGGGCAGGATAGTAAAAGACCCGCACGGCGTGGAATCTCATTGCAAAGAAACAAAGGGGTTGGGGCTGCTGGATGTAGCGACCATTCTGGAAAGAGAGAAAAGGACATATCAGGTAGGTGCGACAATCCCCCCGTTCCCCCCTTTAGCAAATGGGGGCAGGGGGGATTGTCTGGTGAAAGGCTACGAAATACACATGGGAGAAACTATTGGTAAAAATAAGCCGTTTGCAACTATAGCAAAAAGGAACGGTATTTCGGTCAGGGTAGAAGACGGCGCCGTATCAAAAGACGGCAGAATATGGGGAACCTACATTCACGGCATATTTGATAATGACGAGTTCAGGGCGGAATTTTTAAATGAGGTTAGAATCGCAAAAGGATTGCCTGAGCAAGGCATTATTCCTTTTAAGGATACAAAAGATAAACAGATGGATATCTTGGCGGATGCAATAAAAGAGAGCGTTGATGTGCAGCGGTTGTATGGGATTATGGGAGTGAAGGGGTTGCCGACAAATATTCTTGCATCTCCGCATAGGTTGACCTAAAATTTACTAAAAGATGCAGGTAGAGATAAAAAAGAATATTGGGCTATACATTGAATAATTATGGTATCCGAAGGAAATATTTCAATTCATCCTCCACTTGAAGGGGAATGGAAATTTTTAAGATCTCCTGGCCACCATCCCTTTGCATTTGACTTTGTGCAGATGGATCACAATAGAAAGGCGCCATGTAAAGCGTCCAAATTACGATTTTTCGTAAACCAAATACCTTCAAATAAATACTACTCCTGGGGCAAGCCAGTTTACGCACCGATTGATGGAACTGTTATTCGTTTGGGGAATGGATGGCAAGATCATGAATACACCAATATCTGGAAAACAATCCAAATATGGTACAACGCGACTTATAGATTTCGTCCAAAAGAAGAAAATGGCAGGTTGGATATAAGACCAAACGCTGGGAATCATGTGATGATAAAAGCGAAGGAGGGTTACATAGTGTTCCTTGCCCACCTCAAAAATCAGTCAATATTAGTCAAAGAAGGCCAGCATGTGAGACAGGGGGAAGTGATAGGAATGGTGGGTAATTCTGGCAACTCAACCGCGCCTCACCTTCATATCAATTTATTTGATCAAATGGATAATCCACTTAAATCAAAAGTGCTTCCATTTGTATTCAGTAGCTACGAATTGTTGAGTTCAGCCGGGCGATGGGTCAAGCACACTTCATCTGTACCTAAAGTGGGGGCGTTTGTGAGGTTTAATGCATAACAATGCGCTCAAGCGGGACGGCGCAAAAGCGCGCCGTCCTTAGCTCCACGTTGCCGCCGTGCTGCACGCGTCGGCTGAAGCGTAGCGTTGCCTGCTTACTGTTTAAAACACAAAAGCCCTGGTTAGGCTAATAAATAGATAGTATTGATTTGCCCGGGCTTTATGAAATGGTGAAATTATATTTTAGAGCCGTTCAACAGCCCCGAAGACCGTTTCTACTTCTTGCTTGCCTCTTCTTTTGTTGCAGCCTCTATCAGTTCACCCACGAATATATTCACATCCGTTGAGTGCATTGCGCATGCCATGGAAATAGGCTCGCCGCCAAAGGCCGGGCATGTGAAACAGCCTGAGCCGAAGTGTTTTGTAAATACTGTTTTTGTGGACGGCCATCTTGTAGTTACTTCACCGGTAGTCATATCACCGGTAATATTGATGACATTAACTGACATATTTCCCTCCTGAAATCTTGCTTTGTAAGTATAATAGCAAATCTTATGTTTTATAGTATATGATTTTCATCATAAAATTGCCAGAAATTTAATGCAGATCTTTAATGTCAGCCATTCTTCTCTATTCTAAAAATGCGCACTAACTTCTTGACATTATGCAGTTTTGGGCTATAATATATACATGAAAAGGATAATCAATTTCAATATTAGTTTGAAAGGGGGTGTTATGTATGATCTGGACAGATCTTACAGTCATGGTATATGTGGTGCCCTTTATCATAGCGGCCTTGGTGCTGCTCTTTGTCGCTGACTTTTTTAGTCTTGCATCTATTGCAGCTATTCATTGTCCTGTATGCAGAAAGCGCTTTAGAGATGTTTTTGTATTGAGAAAACATATGAAATGTGCGGAGGGAATGGAGAAGGGTTATCCGAGGGCCGCATGAAAAGGGGCGCACATTTAAAAAACACACCTTTATGGTGTGTTTTATTTATGCCTTATGCCCTGTTACACCCGCATTCAGCTTCCAGAGGACATATGTCGCATTTCAAGTTCTTGCAGTAATCCTTTCCCAATCTTACCAACGCTGTCTCAAAATTGCAGAAGTCATAACCCTTAATTTTGTGTCTTGACCAGATATATTCAAGGGTAGTTAAGATATCTTGCCGTGGCTTTATGAAGTCTAAATGTCTGGCAGCAAGCCTTACCAACTCAGAAGGCTCTGGCCTTGCCTTTTCCCATATTAAGCGAAGCTCTCGCAGGAATATATTTACTGTTACATCTCCTATGCCTTTTCCTAAATCTTTTAAAAATTCTTCAAGGTTTTTTTCATCTTTCGCCCTTTGGTGCAGCTTATTCAAATCACCATCATAGTTTTTTTCTAAATCCTTCATTATTTCCAAAAGTTTTGTTGCTGTGGAAAAGTCATATCTTACATATCCTCCATCATCCAGTATCTTCACAAGACCATCCCAGCCGGTTGTAAGGATTTTTTCAGGCGTAAGAACTCCGCATCTTTCAAATTCCTTATAGGTTTTTATGGCGATGTTTGTCCCTATTCTGGCGCCGAACAGCTTTGAGGCGAGGAACCACTTGAAAATTTCTTCCGGCCTTCCTTTGGATAAATCAATGCCCAGTTCATTTGAGAATTTTCCGCCCACAGCGGCAATAAGTTTTTCAATAGCCTTTTTGAAGCCCCTTTCTGCAGCCATACTATTTTATCTCCTCAGCCATGCTTAGCATGGCCGGCTAATCTGTGGGCATATCTTATTGGTTCCGGGATTCTGTATCTTTTTGCGCAGTGCAGCACAATATCTATTGCATGTAAGAGACTGATTTTACCCCCAACTGATACAAACACTGGTTTAACATTTGCTCTTGTCCGAAGGCATGCCCCTATTATTTCCACAGTTTTATCCCTTACATATTCATACGCGCCTTTGGCATTTGCCGGCAAATTAAATTCTCCATAAAGATATGATTTGGCACAACCTATTGCAGGTTTGTCCAATAATATTCCGAGGTGTGCAGCAATTCCCATCCTGCGGGGGTGCATTATCCCCTGGCCATCAAACAATATTACATCTGGGATGTTTTTTACCTTTTTAAAGCATTCCAATAATACCGGCCCTTCCCTAAAGCTTAGAAGCCCAGGAATATAAGGGAACCTTAATGGAAGTATAGCAGATTTCTCTTCAATCAAATCTAAATTTGGGAAAGAGAAAATAGAAACCGCTCCATAAATCAAGTTGTCTCTCTTTGAAAAAGCTGCATCTGCGCCGCCAATTACACAAAGATCTTCAAGGAAATTATGAAAATCAATTTTCTTTTGCAGCCTACGCTGTATTTCAATTGCCTGATTAGGCGCTATATTCCATTCGTGGAGTTTTTTTATCTTCATGAAGTTATATTGCAGAATTATAGCATGTATGTTATGTATTTAAAGGGGTTTTAAAATGAAGCCAAAAAAGATAAAAGATGATATTTTCTGGGTTGGGGCGGTTGATTGGGATAGAAGGTTATTTGACTCGCTCATACCGTTGCCGGATGGTACCAGTTACAATGCCTATTTGATTTACGGAAGTGAGAAGACAGCACTGCTGGACACGGTTGATCCAAGCATGATAACTGTTCTTAAATCTCATCTGGACGAGGTTAAAAATATAGATTTCATAATCTCCAATCACGCTGAACAAGACCATTCAGGGGCTATTCCTTATGTGCTGGACAAATATAAAAATGCAAAGGTAGTAGCTTCGCCAAAAGGCAAGCCTATGCTTGTGGAGCATCTGCATATCCAAGAGGATAGAATCATAGCAGTGAGTGACGGAGAGACCTTATCTCTGGGCAATAAGACTCTGGAGTTTATCCATGCGCCGTGGGTGCACTGGCCAGAGACCATGTTTACCTACCTCAGGGAAGATAAGATAATGTTTACCTGCGACCTCTTTGGTTCTCACCTTGCCACCTCTGACTTATATTGCAGGGCACACTGGCAGGTGATTGAGGCTGCAAAGAGATACTATGCAGAGGTGATGATGCCGTTCAGAACCACGATTCAAAAACATCTTGAAAAGATTAAAGGTTATCAGGTTAATATAATTGCGCCGAGCCACGGTCCTATGCACGATGACCCTGAATGTATTATTCGCTCTCATCGCGAGTGGGTGTCTGATGCAGTCAGCAATACGATTGTATTACCTTATGTGACAATGCACGGAAGCACTCAGTTGATGGTGGGTTATCTGACAGAAGCTCTATCAGAAAAAGGCGTCAAAGTAGAAAAATTTAATCTTGCTGTAACTGATATGGGAAAATTTGCAATGGCATTGGTAGATGCCGCAACTCTTGTGATTGGCTCGCCCACAGTTCTTACCGGCGCTCACCCGGTAGTTGTATCTGCTGTCTTTCTGGCAAATGCTCTAAAGCCAAAATTAAAATTTGCCTCTATTGTTGGCTCTTACGGCTGGGGCGGAAGGATGAAAGAGCAGATAATCAGCCTCCTATCTAATCTAAAGTTAGAGATGCTTGAGCCTGTAATTATAAAGGGCCTGCCAAAGGATGGGGATTATAGGGTGTTGGATAGATTGGCAGATGAGATAGTAAATAAGCATAAGGAGAATAATATCGTTTAATATGGATAGGCAAACGGTAAAACGCCTCCCTTCATGGCTTTCACGAAAGATGGGACAGCCCAGCGCGCTCCACGACATGAAGAACATCCTCCGCAGCAGAAATTTGCATACGGTCTGCGAATCTGCCCATTGTCCAAATATCGGAGAATGTTTTTCCAAGCCGACCGCAACTTTTATGATACTTGGGGATGTATGCACAAGGATGTGCGGGTTCTGCTCTGTTGAAAAAAGTGCCTCACCTGTGGTTGTAGACACAAATGAACCCCACAATATAACCCTTACAGCAAAAGAATTGGGGCTTAGGCATGTGGTCATAACCTCGGTTACACGGGACGACCTTGTTGACGGCGGAGCTATGCAATTCGCCTTGACAATTCGGGCTGTTAAAGATACCATTTCTTCTATTTCTGTAGAGGTTTTGACCCCTGATTTTAAAGGAAACGAGAAGGCTTTGGCCGTTGTTTTAAATGAAAGGCCAAATATATTTAACCACAATATAGAGACAGTGCCTTCGCTTTATGCAAAGGTGAGACCGCAGGCAAATTACCGGCAGTCTTTAAAAGTGATTGAAACGGCAAAAAACATGGCTGACGATGTTATAACAAAATCAGGGCTGATGGTTGGTCTTGGTGAAATAAAAAGTGAAGTAAAATCAGTTATGATGGATTTGGCCTCGGTTGGCTGCGATGCTGTTACCATAGGCCAATATTTGAGGCCGTCAATGAAAAATCTTAAGGTGAGCGAGTATGTCCCGCCTGAGGTTTTTAAGGAGTATAAAGAATACGGAAAAGAGATTGGGCTGAAATATGTTTATGCTGGGCCGTTTGTGAGGAGTTCATATAATGCGGAAGATATGATTACACAGATTGCAAAAGTAGATTACACAGATAATGATGATGTTTAATCAATGTAATCGTCTTCTAAAATCTGTGTAACGTTGTCGCTGCGGCTTTTGCGCTCAACTTGGGGACAGATTTTAAATCTGTCCCCAGTATGCCTGAAGCCTTGCTCCGTCTTACATCTGGAGCTTTTTACTTTGCCGTTTCTTGAAGGATTGTTACGAATAATCATTATTACGGAGTTAATTCATGGAAGAATTTCACAGGATAAAAAGATTGCCGCCGTATATCTTCAACATCACCACAGAGTTGAAGATGGAGGCGCGCAGGCGCGGAGAAGATATCATAGATTTTGGCATGGGAAATCCCGACCAGCCTACACCTCAGCACATTGTTGACAAGCTTATTGAGGCTACACAGAATCCGAGAAATCACAGATATTCTGCATCAAAGGGGATATACAAATTAAGGCTTGCCATAACAGATTGGTATAAAAGGCGGTATGATATTGACATTGACCCTGATTCAGAGGCCATTGCAACCATCGGCTCCAAGGAGGGGCTTTCTCATCTTGCCTTGGCAATCATTGGTCCAGGTGATGTGGTCTTTGTGCCGAACCCTACCTATTCCATCCACACTTACTGTGTTGTTATTGCAGGCGGTGATGTGCGGAGCATCCCGCTTCTGCCGGGCAAGGATTTTTTTGAAGAACTTTTAAATGCCACGAAGCAGACATGGCCAAAGCCGAAACTGCTCATCATCAATTTCCCGCATAATCCCACAACCGAGGTCGTGGATTTGGAATTTTTCAAAAAGATTGTGGATTTTGCAAGAGAGCATAAAATGATGGTGGTGCATGATCTGGCATATGCTGATATTGTGTTTGACGGCTACAAAGCGCCGAGTTTCCTTCAGGTTCCTGCGGCAAAGGATGTCGGGGTGGAGTTTTTTACTCTGTCCAAGAGCTATAACATGCCTGGATGGAGAGTCGGTTTTGCGGTGGGGAATAAGCGGATGATAGCTGCGCTCGCGAGGATAAAGAGTTATATGGATTACGGCATGTTCCAGCCTATTCAGATTGCGGCAATCAGCGCATTGAATGGACCACAGGACTGTGTGAAAGAAATATGCGAGACGTACAGAAAACGGCGCAATGTTATGATAGATAGTTTTAATAAGGCCGGCTGGCCCATAGAAAAACCAAAGGCGACCATGTTTGTGTGGGCAAGGATCCCTGAGCAGTTCAGGAAGATGGGTTCTCTTGAGTTTTCAAAATTTCTTTTAAAAGAGGCAAAGGTAGCTGTATCCGCAGGCGTTGGGTTTGGCGAATATGGCGATGAGTATGTAAGGCTTGCCCTTATTGAAAATGAGCACAGAACAAAGCAAGCAGCGAAGGGGATTAAACGGGCCTTCGAAAAAGCAGAAGAAGTAAGACCTAAAGGCGAAATGTTAGAGGTGGCAAAATAGCAATTATGCAAAAAATAAACATCGGTCTTATAGGTTTCGGCACAGTTGGAATCGGAGTTGTTAAGGTTCTCAAAGAAAATGCAAAGACGATTCAGGAACGGCTCGGCGCAGAGGTTGTACTGAAAAGGATTGCGGATAAGGATATTACTCGGGATAGAGGGGTAGAAGTAGATAAATCTATACTTACTACCGATGTCAATGAGATTATAAATGATCCGTCTATCAATATTGTCATTGAGCTTATTGGTGGTATAGAACCTGCCAAGAATTTTATTTTGAAATCCCTCAACAATAAAAAACATGTGGTGACAGCAAACAAGGCCCTGCTGTCGCAGCATGGCGAGGAGATATTTAAGACCGCATCTAAAAATGGTGTGGAGGTTGGTTTTGAGGCGAGCGTGGGCGGCGGCATCCCGATTATCAAGGCATTGAAAGAAGGGCTGGTTGCCAATAAAATAAACTCCATCTACGGCATCATAAACGGAACGGCGAATTATATCTTGAGCAAGATGACCAACGAAGGGGGTAAGTTTGAGGATGTTTTGAAAAAGGCGCAGGAAAAGGGATATGCCGAGGCAGACCCTACTTATGACGTGGAAGGCATTGATACTGCGCACAAGCTATCCATTTTAATAAATCTGGCTTATGGCACTTACATTAAACTTTCAGATATTTACACAGAAGGCATCAGCAAGATTACGCCGCTGGATATAAAATTTGCAAAGGAATTCGGCTACAAGATAAAACTTTTGGCCATTGCCAAAGAAGAGGGCGGCAAGATAGAGGCTCGGGTTCACGCCACTATGATACCTGCAACTCACCTTCTGGCAACAGTAGACGGAGTTTACAATGCAATCCATTTAAGAGGCAATGCAGTCGGCTCGGTTATGTTTTACGGAAGAGGCGCGGGTATGATGCCCACTGCCAGCGCGGTAGTAGCGGATGTGGTAGATATTTGTAGGAACATGAAGAAAGATGCAAGCCAAAGAGTTTCTCCATTGTCATATACGGAAGACTCTGTAAAAGGGATAGAGATAAGGCATATAGACAACATAGAGATACCGTATTATCTCAGATTTTCAGTATTGGACAAGCCAGGGGTGTTGTCAAAGATTTCAGGTGTTCTCGGCAGTTATAATATAAGTATATCAGCGGTTGTTCAGAAGGATAGAAAAGTAGGCGGCGCAGTGCCCATTGTTATTATGAGCCATCATGCAAAAGAAAAAGAGCTCATGGCGGCACTAAAAGAGATTGATAAGATGGATGTAGTTCTGGACAAGACAGTGTATTTGAGGATTGAAGAGAATCTCGGCGCTGGTGAGTGATGACCCAAACGCAATCCCCTGATAAATGCGTTCAGGGATAGGCTTTAGCGCAAATCTTGTGTTTGTAATATTATAGAAGGGCAAATACCCCTTGACTTTTCTGGTAAATAACGGTATTTTCTGAAAATAATTTTAGGAGATTCAATGTCTAAAAAGATTCTTTTGGCTGACGACAGCATCACCATTCAGAAGGTTATATCCATAACATTTGCCAGCGAAGATTACGACCTCGTTGTTGTTGGCGATGGTGATGCTGCAATAGCCAAGATAAAAGAGGTAAAGCCTGATATGGTAATGGCCGATATTGCCATGCCTGGGAAAAATGGTTACGAGGTTTGCGAGTTTATTAAGAGAGACCCGGTATTTCAATCTATTCCTGTCCTGTTGTTGGCAGGGACATTTGAGCCGATCAATGAAAAAGAGGCCAAAAGGGTAAGGGCAGATGACCACATCATTAAGCCTTTTGAATCACAGGAATTGATAGAGAAGGTAAAAATCCTATTAGCAAAGCCTCCTAAACCTACTACTGTTGAGGAGGAAAGGCCTGTCAAGCCAGAAGTAAAAGCCCCTATGCCGGCTGATATATGGGAAGTAGGCGATTTTATGGGTGCTGAAGAGGCAGAGGCGACTGCAAAGGCTGCGGTGCCATCGCCAGCCGAGAAAGATATCTGGGGAGTTGACTTTTTTGAGGAAACTCCAAAAGAAGCACCTCAGAAGCTTAAGGTAGAGGAGGAATTCATAGAACTGGAACTAAAGGAAGAGGAATTGCAGCCAATAGAAGAGGCCAAACCTGTTCCATCGCCTCCGTCTAAACCAGCAGAGACATTCAAGGCAGCGCCAGAGATTAAACCTACGATACCGCAACCCCCGTCACCTCCTAAAGTGCCTCCAATTCCTCCTGTTACTCCGAAGGTTATGACCACGATACCTGAAAAGGTTGAAGCAAAGGTGAAAAAGGCAGTCGCAGAAGAAATGCCTGAAATCGGAGCTATTCCAAAAGAAAAACTTGAAGAAACCATAAGAAAGGTCTCAAGAGAGGTTATAGAGGAAATCGCATGGGAGATAATCCCTGACTTGGCAGAGGAGTTGATAAAGGAAGAGATTAGAAAGATAAAAGAGGCAATAAGGAAGGTAAAGTAACTAAGGAATAGGAGGTGGGGAGTAGGATGTGGGATGTGGGAAAAGATTTTCCTGCTTCCTGCCTTCTGCCGCCCACCTCCTATTTTTTTTATGGCATATGAAAACAAAAGAACTCGACAAAGTCTACAACTCAAAGACAGCAGAGAGGAAAAGTGGTCAAAACAACGGCTTGAGAACGAACTTTTCAAGGCAGATGCTGATTCCGCATGCTGAGCCATGAACCCAGCAAGGCAGTGCGGGAGGTATTTGTAGCCACAGGGATGAGCGGCTTATTAACTGGTGCCCGCGGTGTTTGACTGCGCTCTCGGATATAGAGGTTGAGCATGAAGAGGTTTCAGGCAAGCTTTACTATATCAGGTATCCGCTTGCGGATGTGGGGACAGATTTGAAATCTGTCCCCAGTTTTTTAATTGTTGCCACAACACGGACTGAGGCTATACTTGGCGATACAGCAGTTGCCGTTTGAATATCTCCTGTAGAAAAAAGATGAAACTAAAAGAGGGATTGGAAAAGGCAAAGAGAGTTAGATGAAACTAATACCTTGAAACCCATACTGTTATGCTAAACATCTGCATAAGATGCCTTCTCATATCGTTTATATTTTTCCCATCTACCATAGGCATTGGTGCAGAATCTTCGAGTGAGTTTCCACCGCCTATACTCAATACGCAGTCTCAATTTACCGATAAGAGGGTTTTTGGATTGAAATACAATATATTAGGCATTATAGACCCCTCGCCGGATGTAATTCCCTTGGAGTATTTACCACGGGATGAATACGGTTTTATAGATTGGTCAAAGGCTATAAATGAAGGTATTATATTTCCAAAAGGGTTTGTTATTAAGGGTGAAGAAGAAAATATCATTGTATTGATAGATGACATTATCATAAGATCAAAGATGGATTTTATGCCGGATGTCCTCTTTTCGCATGATATTCATAACAATTGGCTGTCTTGCAATAACTGTCATCCCAAGATATTTCAGATGAAGAAGGGGGCTACGCCGATTAGCATGCGTGGAATATGGAATGGTGAATTCTGCGGTAGATGCCACGATAAGGTTGCGTTTCCACTGAGAAATTGCTTTCGATGCCATTCTGTCAGGCGGGATACAAAGCAGTCTTCTGATAAGTAACAAGTGAGATAAGATGTAGTCGGGATTGCGCAGCTCCCGTCATGGTATTGCTAAAGAGGATATTGAGTGGAAGATAGATATACCGAGATAGCATTTGATTTAGAAAGGATTATAAAAACAGCCCTTGCTGAAGATATCGGTTCAGGCGATATAACCACTATGGCAACAGTGGATGGGGAGACAGAGGGTGAGGCTGATATCATTGCAAAAGAGAATCTTGTTGTCGCAGGCATCCTGATAGCAGAGGCAGTATTCAAAACAGTTGATACAAAGATTGATTTTAAGGCACTGGTAACGGATGGAGATAGTATTAGGAAAGGCAAAACCATTGCCGCTGTTTCCGGCAGGGTTTCTGCTATCCTTACCGGCGAACGGGTTGCCCTGAATTTTTTGCAGAGGCTTTCCGGCATTGCTACGCTAACCAGCCAGTTTGTAAATAATGTAAAAGGCTTTAAGGTCAAAATACTTGACACAAGAAAAACCACGCCGGGCTTAAGGGTTCTTGAAAAATACGCGGTGCGGATGGGCGGCGGCTTTAATCACAGGTTTGGCCTTTGCAACGGTGTATTGATCAAGGATAATCATATTGCGGCAGTCGGCAGCATTGCAGAGGCGGTATGCAGGGCAAGGGAAAAAGCTCCAAAGAATATGCTGATAGAAGTTGAGGTAAAAAATCTGAATGAGGTAAAAGAGGCAATTATCGCCGGCGCCGATGTTATCATGCTTGATAATATGAAACCATCGGTTATGAAAAAGGCTGTAGAGATTATTGGCAGGACAGCCCTCGTTGAGGCGTCAGGCGGTATTAATCTGAAAAATATCAGAGAGATAGCAAAGACAGGGGTTGACTTTATATCAGTCGGCGCATTGACACATTCTGCGAGGGCTGTGGATATAAGTTTAGAGGTGGTTAGCTAATGCGGAGTTAAGCCGTAGCCCCGTAGGGGCGTATCGGTCTTGAACTCCTTGTTCTCCCGAAGCGGAGCGAGGGGAACAAGGAGTTCCGGCTTAACTCCGCATTCTCCCTGAGCGAAGCGAAGGGAGAATATCCCATGATTGATATACCGGCAGACATTTTGGCGCAATATGATGCGGTACTGGCAAAGAGCGGTCAGTGGTAACAAAAGGGAGTTAACCAATGCTCAATTTTGCGGTAAGCGAAGAAAAAAACAGATGGCTCAGGGATAAGATGGAGTTCCTTGGTATCCGTGAGGAGGATATTGAGGAAAAGTTTATCCGCTCGTCAGGAAAGGGAGGGCAGAAGGTCAATAAGACTTCAACCTGTGTATATATAAAGCACATTCCTACTGGCATAGAAGTCAAGTGCATGAAGGAGAGAAGCCAGTCTATAAACCGCTTCCTTGCAAGGCGCGAGGTGGTGGAGCGGATTGAAGGGCTTTCTGGAAAACTTACCAATGAAGACATAAAAAGACTTAAAGCAAAAAAGCAAAAGCAAAAGAGACAAAAGAGGGCGGCGCTGAAGTATAAAACGGCGGCAGCAAATATGATGAGCCAAGCTGAAAGGGATATTATAAATTCAAATGAAGATAAAAACAAAACCTGAAGATTT
The DNA here is from genome assembly GCA_016195725.1 of Deltaproteobacteria bacterium. Classification (GTDB taxonomy): domain Bacteria; phylum Desulfobacterota; class GWC2-55-46; order UBA9637; family UBA9637; genus UBA10170. Next base: position 14,753 of record JACPZB010000077.1, read on the forward strand.
TATTATAGAGGAAGATGCTGATTTAAAGCTCCATAAAGGCGGAGATTATAAAGTTTACCTCCTTACCAAGGGATTTAATATAGTGGATGCCCTTTTAAAACTTTCGAAAAAACTCGGGGGGGCCTTTCAGCAACTTTTCGTACGGGGCAAAAAGATAGATACGCCTTTACAATCCAGCATATAACTATCAGAGACAAAAAGGCACATAACATTAGCGAGGATTTTTTGTCCTCCAGTATGCAAAAATGCCGGATGAGCTTATTGAAAATTTATATGCTGAGACCCTTGAGAAGCATGAGCTACAACCATCCTCCTTCAATCTCAGAAAGATAAAAACAGCATTTTTAAAATCAAGCCCAAGACCGCTGGTGATTGTTCCTGCTGTAAGTCTTGCAGAGATAGAAGGCCTCCCCCTATCCCCCTCATGGAGGGGGATAAGGGGGGAGGTGGCAAGAAGATGCTGACGCTCGGATTCAAGCTTCCGAGGGGCAGTTACGGGACAATCTTTTTAAAGAGGTTGATGGCTGATTGAATGCAATCTAATATTTATCCGGTTATTTCAATCCCAAACATCGGTTCCCTTATTGACTCGCTGCGGCGCACAAGGCATTTGCTTGGCTTTTTGAGCCTCGCTCTCTTTTTGAATGCAAAACCGCAATTTTCGCACTCTGCCGATGTAACAATCAAATGATACTCTCTCCTATTAATACTTCTCTGGATATGCTCAAGATGGTCATAGACCTCTTTTTCTGAGATGCCTGCTTGTGCTGAGATTTCTCTTGCAGAGTGTGTATTTCCTTACAAGGACAGATATTATCTCTCTGCGGATGGTTTCATGCCTTTCACGAGGGATAATCGGCTTTTTAGCTCTTGCCTTCATGTAACTGGAAGAATGAGTTTATGTTATTTTGCAAACCGTTTTTCTATCAACACCTTTCCTTCCATCATCATGGGAATCCACAAAAGTTCTGCGGCTGAATCATAATATATATCAGCAGGGCCGCCGACAGGTTCGGAGAGCGGCACATCGGATACCTTGCCGGATGCGATGTCGCACTCTTTTAAAACACCGGCCTTCTCAAACTTTATCCAGTCGGAAAAAATCAGTTTCTTGCCGCCGTCAACCAACACTATTCCATCCAGAAATCCTTTATATGGTGAAATGGTTTTATACGATGGAGTTGTTCCGCTCATATCAATAACGCCAACCTCGCCATCTGGCTTGTTGTCAGCGCCCCATCCCACAACATAGAGTTTTTTGGAATCCGCATCATACTTAAGGCCGTTTGCGCCTTTTACACCAGCGATTACAAGCTTGTAAAATGGCTTTCCGGATATGTTAACTTCAAATATCTTGTTTGTATCCGTGGATGAGAGGAACAGCGTATTGTCGTCCTTTTTGGTCAGGGCATTCAGGAATTTTGTCTCTTCCTTTTTGAAGCTGAGCTTAAAAACCTGCTTTCTCTTTTTAAGATCAAAGCCTGCGAGTTCATCCACATCCGCTGCATACAGGACGCCGTTTACAGCCAGTATCCCCTTGGGTGAATTGAGATTGCCCTTTTTCGGCAGGAACTTTCGTTCTACAATCATGCCATCCTTTGAAAGTTTTGAGATAAAGCCGTCGTTATCTTTTGCCGTAGGATTCAGAACCTTTCCCATGTTTGAAACATAAAAATAAGTCCCATCGGAAGCGACGCTCTCCGGCGTGTCAAAGCCCTCTATCTTGAGAGGTTTGTTTCCCTCTGCGCCCGCAGCAATGACCATTGCAAAAATAAATAGCAAACTTACGGCGATCTTTTTCATATGGTTTCTCCTCCTTTTTCAAAATATCCCCAAAATAGACTTTGATTTTTACGGAATATTGTATTGCTTGTTCTCCATTATTATCCACGCTTTTTATAGAGTCAATAGAAATATGGTAATTTTATAAACGAAAAATTAATCCGAAAAAAGCCTTGCGTCCGCCGCTGGAAAGGTTTACAATTTTTCATTCTACGGTGAGATAACTCTATGGACAAAATAATCATCAAAGGCGCAAAAGAGCACAACCTTAAAAATATAGACCTTGAAATTCCGCGGGACAAACTCGTGGTCATCACGGGCGTAAGCGGCTCCGGCAAGTCTTCGCTGGCGTTTGACACGATCTATGCCGAGGGGCAGCGCAGGTATGTGGAGAGCCTTTCCGCGTATGCGCGGCAGTTTCTGGAGCAGATGGAAAAGCCGGATGTGGAAAATATCGAGGGGCTTTCACCTGCCATTTCCATCGAGCAGAAGACCACGAGCAAAAATCCCCGCTCAACCGTGGGCACGGTAACGGAGATTTACGATTATCTGAGGCTTTTGTTCGCGCGCGTGGGTAAGCCGCAGTGCTACAAGTGCGGCAAGGAGATCGCATCACAAACCATCCAGCAGATGGTGGATCGCGTTATGGAACTTCCGCAGGACACGAAGATAATCCTCTCTTCGCCGGTGGCGCGGGGACGGAAGGGCGAATACAAGAAAGAACTGGAGCAGTTCAGAAAAGACGGCTACACGCGCGTCAAGATTGACGGCGAAGTCAAGGATTTGACCGAAGAGATTTCTTTAGACAAAAAGAAAAAGCACACCATTGATGTGGTCATTGACCGCTTGGTGATAAAGCCCGGCATCATCAAGAGACTGGCGGATTCGTTTGAGGTGGCGGCTAAATTATCGGACGGGATTGTGAAGGTGGAGATTGTGGGGCGAGGAGAAAAAGGAAATGAAATTCTTTTCAACGAAAAACTTGCGTGTGTTGATTGCGGCATAAGTTATCCCGAGCTCACGCCTGCCATGTTCTCGTTCAACAGCCCGCACGGTGCGTGTCCAGAGTGCAACGGCCTCGGCGGCAAGCTCTATTTTGATCCAGATCTCGTGGTGCCGAACAGGGAGATTTCTCTGCGCGAAGGCGCGATTGCTCCGTGGGAGAAAAGGTCGTCTCTCTATTTTCATCAGATGATTGACGCCCTTTCACGGCATTTTAAGTTTGATATCTATACGCCTTTCAAATCCCTTCCGAAAAATATTCAGGACGTCCTGCTGCACGGCTCCGGCGATGAGGAGGTTGAGTTTTATTATGAAAAGGCCGACCGCCGCCACTACTACAAAAAACCGTTTGAAGGGGTTTTGAAAAATCTTGAACGGCGGTATCAGGAGACCGAATCGTCTTTCATCATGGACGATCTTTCGCGCTATATGAACACCCAGCCATGCCCCGTGTGCAGCGGCTCAAGGCTCAAGAAAGAGGCGCTCTTTGTGAAGATAGAAGGCCGCTCCATAAATGATGTTTGCCGTATGTCCATCAAAGAGGCGCATCGGTTTTTTCAGGGGCTGAAATTCGGCAAGTCCGAGGCGGAGATAGCGCGGAGGGTTTTGAAGGAGATTGCGGAGCGGCTCGGATTTTTGATCAATGTGGGTCTGGATTATCTCACGCTGGAGCGGTCTGCGGCAACGCTCTCCGGCGGCGAAGGCCAGCGCATAAGGCTTGCAACCCAGATAGGTTCAAGCCTCGTTGGTGTTTTGTATATTCTGGATGAGCCGTCCATCGGCCTGCACCAGAGGGATAATAAAAGGCTCCTTGATGCCTTGAAAAGGCTCAGAGACATCGGCAACACCGTTCTTGTGGTTGAGCATGATGAGGAGACTATATTGGAAGCCGAC
>JACPZB010000086.1 GCA_016195725.1 Deltaproteobacteria bacterium
ACTGGCAGGATCGAGCTTGGATGCCTCTGCCAAGGCATCTATTGCCTTGCTGAACATCTTCTTTTTTAGTAATGCCTTGCCCATCAAGTTATGTGCCAGGGCCTCTTTAGGGGCAATCGCGGTAATGGACTGGAATTCTGTTATGGCCTTATCCGGAAGATCGTTATCAATATATATTCTTCCCAATTCAATACGGGCATTGATATCATTCCTATTTATCTCAAGAGCTGTCTTCAGGATATTCATTGCCTCGCCGCTTTTGCCAAGGACATTGAGACTTTTCCCCATCAACAGATATGCATCAACATTCTTTGGGTCTATTTTTATAACCTTTTCCGATTCCTGTATTGCGCCTTCATAGTCTCTTTGAGTAAAGCGAAGGAAACCGAGCGGGTATATGATTGCCATAGGTCCTTCTAACCCGCCTTTTGCAACTGTTGTAATGCCGTAGATGGAGTCCTGATTATCTTTTTTATATTCAACTCTGTATGAGGGAGCAGATGTTTCACCAACAACCCTGAAATCTGCGGCATGGTCTTTGGCTGCATAGATTTTATATCCTTTGATAAATGATTCCTGGGCCTTTATCCAGCCGATATTTACCCCATTTCCTTCCACGGCAGTCATGTGAACATCTCCAGGGGCTTTTGCAGGCGCATTTTTAAAAGATAATATCTGCAGTCTTTTATTTCCTGTATCAACTATGGCAATGAATATATTATCCGGTTGAGAGATGAGCGCTATGGCAGACGCCTTGTCTGTATCTAATCTGCCGTTGCCGGCTGTGCCAAATTTTCTTAGGTATCTGCCCATGGGATCAAAGACCTGAACTCTGTTCTTTTTATGAGACTCCAGAACAAAAATCCTGTCCTCGCTGTCTATAAATATGCTCCGCGGTCCTGTAAACTCACCGCGGCCTTCTCCTTTTTTGCCAAGAGCCCTTAAAAATCTCCCGTCCTGTGAAAATACCTGTATTCTGTCGTTTCCAAAATCTGTTACATAGAGCTCGCCCCTGCTGTTCACAGCTATATCCGTAGGCCTGCTGAACATCCCTTCTTCGCTGCCGCTCTTTCCAAATTGTCCAAGGTATATGCCATCTTTGCTGAAGGTTTGGATTCTGTTATTGCCTGTGTCGCTAATCCAGAGTCTCCCTTTTGTATAAATTATTCCCTGGGGGTTATTTAATTTGCCGTCACTGCTTCCTGAGCCTCCAAACTCAAAAAGATACTTGCCGCTGTTATCAATGGCCTGAATACGGTTATTGCCTGTATCAGATATATATATATTGTTATTTTCATCCAATGCAATACCCGAAGGCTCACTGAACATACCCTGCTTTATGCCCTTAGCGCCAAAGCTGTTAATGATATTTCCATTCATATCCAAAATAATGACCTTTGCTGCTTCCTTATCTAAGGAATAGAGATTCCCTTTACTGTCTACAGCAATGTCTGATGCTGATATAGGAATAGTTTTATGAAAAGAAACTCTATCTTCTAAAGGGGTCTGCACAAATGGCTGAAATTGGGAAGGGTCTTCTTCTTTGCCAAGGTTAAAGACCTGAATTCTGTGATTGCCTGTATCAGCGATATAACAGAGACTGCCTGTTAAGAAAACCGATTGAGGTTCTCTGAACTGCGCCCTCCCATTACCTCTGCTGCCAAATAAACCCAAGAAAACCCCTTTGCTGTTCAATACATGCAGCCTGCTGTTCCCGCTATCAACCACTATTACCTTTCCAGAAGGCTCAACCGCAATGCCTGTGGGCTTTGAAAAATTATTTCTTTCAGACCCTTTAGAGCCGATGGATGTCAAATATTTTCCATTAGTATCAAAAAGCTGTACCCTATTGTTTCCCGTATCAGTTATCCAGACCTTTCCGTCAATAGATACCGATACGCCTGTTGGCTCATAAAGCTGGTCTGCGCCGCTCCCTTTTGTCCCGATATTGTCAAGGAAAATGCCGTCTGTTGTAAATACGGCTATACGGCTATTCCCAGAATCGGCTACAAAAACCCTCTCCTGATTATCCAATGCAATTGCCAATGGATAGCTTAATTCGCCGTCCTGGCTCCCCTCTCTTCCAAAACTGTATAAGAAGCTGCTGTCTTTATCAAAAACCTGTATCCGCCCATTTTTACTATCTGTTACAAACAGCCTGCTGTCTGCGTCAATGGCTATGCCAAATGGCATACGGAACTGTCCATCTCCCCTGCCTTTTGTGCCGAATATCTTTATAAATTGACCGTCATTGTTAAATACCTGCACCCGGTTGTTTTCAGAGTCTACAATATATATCTTTCCGTCAGGCGCTACGGCAATTCCCGCTGGCTCGTAGAACTGGCCGTTGGCTGCTCCTTTTTCAGAACCTATCTGGAGATTGAAGGAAACATTAACTGAATGTACATTTACGGGGAGACAGAGAGATAAAAACAGGCTCAGTAAAATAAGCCAAGAAAAACCGACGACCTTTTTCACCCCGTTAGAAGGTTTCCACACAAGGAAATGTAAAGCTTGGCTCTGGCAATAATAGTATTGCAATATCTTTCTCACGGGATTCATAAGCAGCTCCTGTGTTGAGATTTGATACAGATTGTAAATCCTTTTGTCTCTTATGTCAATCCTTGTTGCATATGCTATATCTGTCTATAGTTATTGACAATTTTTGTTTTAGGGTATATCATCTTGCCTAAGAAATATAGCTAAGATTTGATAATTAATCCAAAATCCTTTCTTAGTGGAGGCGTATTCTGTGCTAATAAGATGCTGGGGAGCGAGGGGTTCTATTCCTGTTTCAGGCAAGTCTTATCTAAAATACGGCGGTGATACCACATGCGTAGAGCTTAGGACAAAAGGCGATGATATCATTATAATAGATGCAGGTTCTGGCATAAGGAGGCTTGGGAACAACCTCATAAAAGAAAGTAGAAAAGACCTAAACATAATCTTTACCCACGCCCATTGGGATCATATCTTAGGCTTTCCGTTTTTTAAGCCGTTGTATTTTAAGGGCACAAACATAAACATGCTGGGTTCTCCCATAGCCCAGCAATCCATAAAACACATCATATCAAAAACCATGCAGGCGCCGAACTTCCCTGTGCGGTTTGAAGACATGAAGGCAGAGATATCCTATATTGGCGCATGTCCTGATTGGTTCAGGATAAAGGCGATTTCCATTGCGCCCATCCGCATCAGCCATCCCAATCAGGGAATGGGCTACAAATTCATTGAAGACAGCAAGAGTTTTGTATTCCTTACAGATAATGAGCTTACCTATATGCATCCCGGCGGGCTTAAGTATGAAGACTACCTTGAGTTTTCCAGAGACGCTGACCTCCTGATTCATGACTCCGAATATCTGCCTGATGAGTATCATAAATATACAAAAACATGGGGGCACTCCATTTATCTGAACAGCTTGAATCTCGCATTAGAGGCTGGCGTAAAAAGATTTGGCCTGTTTCATCATAATCAAGAAAGGTCGGATGAGCAGATTGATAAGATGGTGGAGGACTGCAAAAGAATAATCAAGGGAAAAAGCTCAAAATTGGACTGTTTTGCAGTTGCCCAGGACATGGTGTTGGAGGTGTAATATGCTGGCAGAATTTAGCATTATTCCGATTGGCATTGGCGAAAGCATGGGAGACCAGATTGCAAAGGTTTTAAAGATTGTGGATGATAGCGGTCTTCCTTACAAGGCAAACCCTATGGGGACTGTCGTTGAAGGGAAGTGGGATGAGGTAATGACGATTATAAAGAAATGTCATCAAGAGGTTATGAGAAACTCTCCACGAATAGTAACATCAATATCCATTGATGACAGACCAGGCAAGCCTAATCGCATTACAGAAAAGCTAAAATCTGTTGAAAAGAGATTGGGCAAAAAAGTAAAAAAATAAGAAATTGTTGGCGGAAGCTATAGTCAAAATCGACGGTTCTCATGGCGAAGGCGGAGGCCAGATACTGAGGACGGGTCTGGCCCTTTCTGCAATTTTGGAAAGGCCTTTGGAGATTTTCAATATCAGGGCCGGCCGCAAAGATCCCGGCTTAAAACCACAGCATCTGATGAGCGCAAAGGCGGCAGCAGCAATAACCAATGGAAGGCTCGAAGGCGCTGAGTTAAACTCCCAAACCATGAGGTTCTTACCAGGCCGGATTACAAACGGCCGATATTGTTTTGACGTCGCGAGTCTTAAGGTAAGCGCAGGCGCAGCAGGCCTTATTTTCCAAACTATAATTCCTGTACTATCTTTGGCAGATGGTCCATCCGAGGTCAGTATCGCAGGCGGAACTCATGTGCCGTGGAGTCCGCCTGCCGATTATTTGGAAGAAATATTTCTTCCAGTCGTTATAAAGATGGGGGTTAGCATAAACATGACTGTCCACACATATGGGTTCTACCCACTTGGCGGCGGCAGAATAAATATTGCAGTAAAACCCTGCTCAAAACCATTAAGGCCGCTTAACCTCACTGAGAGAGGAAAGTTTAAAAGCCTTAAAGTTACATCTGCTGTGGCAAACCTATCCATCTCTATTGCAGAGAGGCAGAGGGATAGGGTAATAAAGAGATTTCAAATCTCACGACCCACTTTCATGGGCGCCCCGAAATTGCAACTTCAAAACGATATTAAGGCGGTGTCATCCCCCGGAAAAGGGACATTCCTCTTTATTCTAACTGAATTTGAAAATATAAGGGCTGGTTTTACCGGCCTTGGCGCTATTGGAAAAAGGGCAGAGGCTGTGGCAGATGAGACAGTTGATGAATTTTTGCAATATGTAAATAGAAAAGGGACATTAGACCCATATCTGGCAGACCAGATGGTTTTGTATATGGCATTGGCAGCAGGACAATCTACCATTTCAACAACAAGAATAACAAATCATCTTCTAACCAATATCTGGATAATTGAACAGTTTCTCCCTATGAAGTTTGCGGTAAAAGGCGATATTGGTGAGGAAGGGATGGTATCAGTCAAAGGAATAGCATTTTGCCGATAGATATGTTTCAAAACCTCATCTTAACTTTTATCCCGCTTTTTGTTGCATTTGATACCATCGGGCTTGTGCCGATTTTCATTTCCCTAACCGAAGGGATGGAACAAAGAGATAAGAAGCGAATACTTCGCCACTCTGTTATTACGGCCACTGCCATTACCCTTGTTTTTCTCATAATAGGCAAGGGGATATTTCTCATCCTCGGCATTACCATTCCAGACTTCCAGATAGCGGGCGGCCTTATACTGCTGGTTATAGCCATAACAGACATTGTTCAGACAGCCAAAGGATATACAACGTTCCATATTTCTCCGACGGTCGGCATAGTCCCTATAGGCACGCCTATTATTGCAGGGCCTGCGGTATTGACCACCCTCATTATGCTTAATGATATCTATGGCTTTTCAGTTACCATATTGTCGCTACTATTTAATCTCACAATAATCTATCTTATATTCTCATGGGCAGATAGCGTGCATAAATTCCTTGGCGAGGGCGGGGCAAGGGCTGTTTCAAAAGTGGTTTCTCTTCTTTTGGCAGCTATTGCTGTTATGATGATACGAATAGGGCTGAAAGGGGTGTTGGGATAAACTATAATGGAGAGCCGTCTAAAATTGCTGTTCCCAGCTGAGAAAATCCATCTGACAGTAGACAGGCTTGCTCACGAGATAATGAGAGACTATGCAGACAAGGCACCGATTCTTATAGGCATATTAAAAGGCTCTTGTATATTTCTCTTAGACCTTATAAGGGCATTAAAAATGTCTGTTGAAATAGATTTTATCGGAGCTGAAAGTTATGGGGATGGAAATGTAAGTTCGGGTAATGTAAGGATTACTAAAGATATAGATGCAAACATTGAAAACAGGGATGTATTGATTGTAGAAGACATAGTTGACACCGGTCTCACCGTATATGTAATCATAAAGCACCTGAAGGCAAGAAACCCTGCCTCTCTAAAACTCTGCGCACTTATTGACAAACATATACACAAGAAATTGCCAGTCAAAATTGATTACCCGGGCTTTTCTGTAAAAGAAGGTTTCCTTGTGGGATATGGTCTTGACTATAATGAGAAATACCGTCATTTGCCAGAAATATATATAATGGAAGAGGGTTGAAATTATGGCCCTTCCACTCCTAATAACCGCATTATTAAAATCTGATGCCCATCCTGACGCGCCAAAAACCATTGAAATCAGGCAAACCCACATTTCCTATCTCATCTTCACACCGGACTATGTTTATAAGATAAAGAAGCCCGTTGATTTTGGCTTCCTTGACTTTACAACCATGGGAAAGAGAAAATTCTTTTGCAACCAGGAGGTCGTATTAAATAAAAGGCTTTGTCCTGACATGTATCTGGGTGTTGTTGAGATAAGGGAAAAGGACGGCATGATAAGGATTGAGGGAAATGGCAAGACAATTGAATATGCAGTAAAGATGAAAAGGCTTCCATCTGAAAACATGATGGATGTTATGCTGAGCAAGGACGCTGTGGCGAATGAAATGATTGAGCGCATAGCAAGAATCTTGGCAGAATTTCATAAAAAGGCGGATACAGACCCGCATATTTCTGAGTTTGGCAAAATATCTGCCATTCGGAAAAATACAGACGAAAACTTTTCCCAGACCTTGCCGTTTATTGGTCGCGCTCAGAATGAGGAAAAAACAATAAATGCTGAAAGATATAAGAGGATAAAGGGTTATGTAAAAAGATTTTTTGACGAATGCAGCAAAACCTTTACAAAAAGGATTGAGCAGGGTTTTATAAAAGATTGCCATGGAGATTTACACGCTGAAGACATCTGTATAACAAACGGTATTTATATCTTTGACTGCATTGAGTTTAATGAAAGATTCCGATATTCAGATACCGTTGCTGACATTGCCTTTCTTGCCATGGATTTAGATTTTTTCAATTCTCACAACCTCTCACAGAGATTTATACACACTTATATAGATGCATCTAAAGATAGCGACGTTCTTGGACTCCTTGATTTCTACAAATGCTACAGGGCGTACATAAGAGGCAAGGTTGAAGGCTTTAAATCCCTTCAAAAAGAGGTTCCAGAAAAGGAAAGAGAGGTTGCAATCATAAAAGCAAAGAGATATTTTTATCTATCAGACCTATATGCAACAGGCGGCTTTCGCCCCATTGTTTTAGTCGTATGCGGCCTTACCGGCACAGGCAAGACAACCATTGCCAATGCTATATCTGAAGAAATCGGCTTTAAAGTCATATCATCAGATATTGTAAGAAAGGAACTTGCCGGCATAAGCCCAAGAGAAAAGAGATATGAGGAATTTGAAAAAGGGATTTATACGCGAGACTTCACGATAAAGACCTACCATGAGATGATGAAAAGGGGAGAGTTTTTTTTAAAACATGGCATATCAGTTATTCTGGATGCAACATTTATGGCAGACAAATTCAGACAAATGGCAGTAAAATTGGCAAAGGATACAAATGCCAATCTTTATTTTATAGAGTGCGTGCTTGACGCCGCTGTTGTTAAGCAAAGACTTGATGAGCGGCTAAAAAAGGAGGGTATTTCATCTGACGGCAGATGGGAGATATACTTAAAACAAAAGGAGCAGTATGAGTCCATCCTTCCACCCCCCTTCCTCAAAGGAGGGGATGCGGGGAAAGGCGAAAGGTATTTTAAAATAGACACCTCTTCTGATGTTGACAAATTAAAAAAATTGTCGCTATATAAGGCATTTGAGTAGAAATGAAGAAATAACTCAACATTTCCAATTTGATGGAACTTTACGAGGATAAGGCCAAATAATAAAGGCAGGTGAAACCAAATTGAAACAAAAGTCTCTATCTATAGTTCTTGTAAGCGGCGGGATGGATAGCCTTGTTACCGCTGCCATAGCCAATCTGGAAAATGAGGTGGCGTTTTTGCACCTGAATTACGGGCAGAGGACGGAGCAGAGGGAACTCAAGGCATTTAATGATATTGCGGATTTTTATGGTGTGAAGAAGAGACTTGTTGTTGATGTTAAGTACCTAAAAGAGATTGGCGGCTCTGCGTTGACGGATGAGCGTATTGAGGTTCCTCCCCACATCCCGCACCCCACACCCCACATCCCTATTACCTATGTCCCTTTTAGAAATGCTCACCTTCTTTCCATTGCGGTATCCTGGGCAGAGGTGTTAGGCGCAAAGAGGATTTATATCGGCGCAGTAGAAGAGGACAGCTCTGGCTATCCTGATTGTAGGGAAGTTTTTTATAAGGCATTTGAAAAGGCAATAGACGCAGGCACAAAGCCTGAGACAAAGATAGAGATAGTTACGCCTTTAATCCACATGAAAAAGTCTGCAATTGTTAAAAAAGGGGTTGAACTTGGGGCGCCTTTTCATTTAACATGGTCTTGTTATAAGAATATTGACATTGCTTGTGGGGAGTGCGATTCGTGCAGGCTGCGATTAAAAGGATTTAAAGAGGCAGGGGGCGTTGATCCGATAAAGTATGAGAGACGAGCGTTATAACGATTGACGTTTATAGCGTAAAAACAACAATCCTATAAACACAATAAACCCTATAAACGCAATCAACGCTCATGAGGAGAACAAATGACATTCAAAGAATATCTTAAACAGAAAAAAGGGATTGACACAAGCAAGGTTGACCCGCTGGATTTCGTGGAAGAGTATTATGACGAATATATAGAGTATCTCGTGAATATAAAAGATGGCTGTTCTTCCAAGTAGTTGCCTATTTACGGACGTATTTAAAACCGCCGATAAATCGGCAAACTACATATTGTAGTCTATCTTGGCGGATAATATGGGTCATAATATCTATTGGGGTAAGGATAATATGGATTATACCACCACGGCGGCCATGGCGGTGGTGCTTGATAAGCCGGCTCTTTATAAGGTTCAAACACACGTATCTGCAACGGCTCTAAGATAGGATAGGTATAATCCATTTCCCCAATCTTTTGTATGGCAGCACCTTTGATGATGCCGGCAACGGTTATCTCTTTCCCTGCTTTGTATAAAAAGGTATCCACATATGATGGACTCTCTACAAAGAATCTCCCTTGTGATTGTTCTTTGTCAGTTGCCATGTCGGTTCTGTCAAGAGGGGTTTGAAGCACTTCTATAACTGTTTTCTCTGCAAGATTTTTTGATGATAAAATTATGCCGCCCCAGATGACCTTTTTACCCTTGAGGGCATCTGGATTGGCCTGAACCATAGGAAGGGTTATGGTTCTGTCAACCTCGCACCTGATATCTTTAGAAATGACGGAACAGCCTGTCAAAAAAATGAGAATTGTGGTAAATAATTTATATCTCATCTCAATATTTTATCCAAAATAAGGAAAATGTCAAATGGCGGTTACAGACACCGTTACTGAATTAGAAGCAAAAAAACTTGCGTCTTATGCCCTGATGAGTAAAAACTCGCGCGGCAGAAGATATAAGGAAGGTGAGCATTCATTCAGGACGGTATTTCAGAGAGACCGGGACAGGATTATCCACTGCAATGCATTCCGCAGGTTAGAATATAAAACTCAGGTATTCATCTATCACGAAGGCGACCATTATAGAACGCGCCTAACCCATACGATAGAAGTCAGCCAGATAGCCCGAACCATTGCAAGGGCATTGAATTTAAATGAAGAGCTATCAGAGGCCAATGCCCTTGCCCATGACCTTGGACATCCGCCCTTTGGCCATACAGGCGAAAAGATTCTGGACCATCTCATGGAGGAGCACGGCGGCTTTGAGCACAACCTGCACAGCTTAAGGATTGTAGAGCACCTTGAAAGACGGTATCCGAATTTCAGGGGTTTGAATCTGACATGGGAGGTAAGGGAGGGGATTGTGAAGCATTCCTCTGAACATGATAGACCTGAGGCAATAAAGGAGTATGCGCCTGAGAAGGCCTCATGCCTTGAGGCGCAGATTGTGGATGTGGCAGATGAGATTGCGTATAATAACCATGATATAGACGATGGCTTATCTTCAGAGATGCTTTCCGTTTCACAACTTAAGGAGGTAGAACTGTGGCAGGAAATTTATGCGCGGATAAAAAAGCGCTTCCCCCGAGAGGATTTTAAGGTCCATAAATCTCAAACAATAATTCAGATAATAAATCAGCAGGTCACAGACCTGATTACGCAAATATTGAAAGAGATAGAAAAAAGAAAGATAAGCTCTGCTCAGGATGTAAGAAATGTTGGTAAGCCTATAGCCCGATTTAGTGCCGAGATGGATAAAAAGAACACAGAACTCAAGAAATTCCTTAAAAAAAATCTCTACAGCCATCACAGGGTTATACGGATGGCAGATAAGGCAGACCGTATTTTAAGGGCGCTTTTTAAGGTGTATTTAAAAGAACCCAAACTTCTTCCGCCGCATGTGCATGCTGAAATAGAAGCCACTGGCACAGAGCGCCTCATCTGCGACTATATAGCAGGTATGACAGACAGGTTTGCCCTGGATGAGTATAAAAAACTTTTTGACCCGTATGAGCGGGTGTAAATTAAGGTTGAGGCTAAGGTTAAATATTTTTTCACGACCTTAACCTCTTGCATTGTCTTCTTTAACCAGTCTTTTCAGGCTCTTTTCATAGGACTTTTTGGCAATGCCCCGTTCTGTAATAATAGCTGTCACCAGTCTGTTAGGGGTTACATCAAAGGCAGGATTTCTTACCTTTATGCCGGCAGGCGCAATGGGAGTGTCTTTTATATGCGTTACCTCTCTTATATCCCTTTCTTCAATCGGAATCTTTTCCCCGTTTTTAATTTTTAAGTCTATAGTGGATATCGGCGCCGCAATATAGAACGGTATTTTATGCTCCTTTGCCAGAACCGCCACGGAATATGTCCCTATCTTATTCGCAGTATCACCATTGGCGGCAATCCTGTCAGCGCCTACTACAACAACATCTATCAATCCCTTTTTCATCATATAGCCAGCCATATTGTCGGTGATAAGAGTTGTGTCTATGCCGTCTTTCATAAGTTCCCATGCTGTAAGTCGCGAACCCTGCAAAAACGGCCTTGTCTCATCTGCAAAGACCTTTATCTTTTTTCCGTCTTCAACTGCCGCCCTTATTACTCCGAGGGCTGTGCCGTAGCCCGCAGTTGCAAGCGCGCCTGCATTGCAGTGCGTAAGAATAGTCGCCTTGTTTTTTATCAACTTGCTTCCAAATTTGCCCATCTGTTTATTTATCTTAATATCTTCTGTATAAATTATTTTTGCCTCTTGCACAAGCCGTTGTTGCAGTGCCTCTACAGGCAGTTTTGGATTGTTTTTCGCAACCCTTTTCATTCTTTCAATGGCCCAAAAAAGGTTTACGGCCGTGGGACGAGTGCCTGCCATAACTTTGCAAATCTTTTCAAATTTTTTTAAGAATTCCTTACGCCCTTTTGCATTTATTTGAAGAGCGCCCAGCGCAACTCCCATTGCCGCTGCAACGCCGATTGCAGGCGCTCCCCTGACAACCATCTCCCGTATGGCCTCTGCCACATCAAGGAAGTCTGTATATGTCCTGTATATCTCCTCCGTCGGCAGCAACCTCTGGTCTATCATCACAATGCTGTTGTTTTTCCACTCTATTGTCTTAAACATTTAATAAGCCTCCGCAGTTATTATTTAAGCATCGCATAAGAGCATATAATTTATCAAGGGTTTTGTAAGATTTGGTAGACCTTGACAAAAAGTGTGCGCTGGTATAATTTGAGAGCATAAAAAACAGCTAATTCCGTCATTCCCGCCCCGCATCAAGTGCGGGATAAACTCCAGCGGGAATCCAGATGGTTGATTTCAAAAACTTGGAGGTGTGAGATGCATAAAACCTCTCTTGCTAAAAAGATAGTTATAAGCCTTTTTCTTTTTGTATTTTCATTAATACCTGCCTTTGCCTCTGAAAAGCCTGCCTCTGAAGGTATTAGGCAGGTGCCTGAGATTTTTGTTCAACTGGGGCAAGATATTTGTGGTAATGTATATATGGGCAAGAGCGTCCTTCCTGCGTCAACAAAAGGAGGGGACAATGTCAAGAGCCAAGTTAAATATGTAAGGAGGGCACGATTATGGTGAATAAAAAATCTATTTATTTTTGTTTGATTATGACTACTCTTTTTTTTCTAACCGGTTGTGATGAATATCAAGAACAGGTGCAAAATAAATTGAAAATAAAACATATTTTTAGCAGGCCATCTACAGCATATGGTCCTGGTTCAATCGTTCTGTATACAAAAGATACAGGTTATACAAATACCTGTTACCCTGAATGGACTATTGGAAAATCCATGGAAGATATCCGCAAAACAGAATATAAAGAAGATTCCATTGCTGATTTAAGTGTTAAGAAAACAGCTGAATTAGAGTTTGATATTAAACTTAATGCAAATGAAAAAGGAAAGGTTGGCGCAGAATACGCGGATATTTCAAAAGTTAAGTTGACATTAGATAAAGGAAAACAATTCGAACTCAAAACTCCAATACAAACAGTTTATGATGGTGCGGAAAATAATTCTTCATGTTCATCAAATATGAAACTTAGATACAAAAGTAATCCTGACGGCAAGTTCTATTTAGTCATAGTTGCATATGCTTATAATATGGGCTATTCGGTTGAAGATAAAAATGGCTTAAGAATCGGTGGTGAAATACCGGAAAATGTTTTAAAAATTTTATCCGCTAAGGCAGGAATAAAATTAGAGGCTAATGAAGAATTTAAACTGCAAGGGGAAAATTTATTTATCGGATTTAACGGGGATATCATCCCATCTCATAAGGAAGGTGACTTTACGCTGGCTGCAAAAGACTGGAGGAAAGTGAAGGGAGACGATATCGGCGCAACCATCAAAACAGGAGCAGAGTCAAAAGAAGTTTTGTATTTAAAAGATATTACAGATGTGGTAAGAAAAATAGCAAATTACCGATAGTTGAGCTTTTCCATGTGAATTTTACCTTGAAAAGGGGGGAGATTATGAAAAAGATAGCCCTTTCAATTAAAACCTTTATCTTTCTAATCCTTTTTATCCTGCCATGCGTTTCAACAGCGCAGGAAAAGCCTGAGATTTTTGTACAAACGGGGCATGCAGAAGAAGTTACCTCGGCAACCTTTTCCCCTGATGGGAGGTATGCATTATCTGGGAGCAATGACCATACTCTTAAGCTCTGGGAAGTTGCAACGGGAAAGGAAATAAGGACATTCACAGGGCATACAAGCACGGTTACCTCTGTCGCCTTTTCCCCTGACGGCAGATATGCATTGTCAGGGAGTTGGGATAATACCCTCAAACTCTGGGATGTATCAACGGGCAATGAGATAAGGACTTTTAAAGGGCATACAGACTGGGTTAAATCCGTCGCCTTTTCACCTGATGGCAGGTATGCACTTTCTGGAAGTGAAACATGGAACGGCTATGTCACCATCAAACTCTGGGAGGTGACAACAGGAAAAGAAATAAAGACAAAAACAGTAAAATCAAATGAGTATGACCCTGTACTTTTTTCTCCTGACGGCAAATATATCTTGTTTAAATTGTATAATAATAGTGAGGGTGATAAGAGGTATTTATCGCTCTGGGATGTAACAACATTGGAAGAAATAAGGCGGTTCGAAGATTCAAGTAATTACAGAAATCCCATCTTTTCTCCTGATGGCAAGTATGTCCTTTCAATTTATTTAAAAACTCTTGTTCTCTTGGATGTTGAGACGGGCAAGAAGATAAGGCAATTCACAGGGCATACAAAATGGGTTAGCTCTGTAGCCTTTTCCCCTGACGGCAGATATGCATTGTCAGGGAGTAGTGATGATAATACCCTCAAGCTCTGGGATATTGCAACAAGCGAGGAGGTAAGGACATTTAAAGGTCATCCAGATAGAGTTAGGTCTGTAGCCTTTTCCCCTGACGGGAGATTTGTGTTATCAGGAAGGTATGATAAAACCCTCAAACTCTGGGATATTGCAACAGGAAGGGAGATTCGCACTTTTGGAGGAGATATCTTTAGGGTCACTTCCATTGCCCTTTATCCGGATGGGCGCTATATCCTATCTGCCGATGAACACAAGATTAGCCTCTGGGATATAGCAACAGGAAGAAGGATTCAGGCATTCTTAGCGCACAAGGAGGACATTAGTGCCATCGCCCTTTCGCCTGATGGGAAATATGCACTATCAGGTGTTGGGGCATATACATCAGCAAGCGTCGGAGATGAAGGGAGAGATTTTACATTGAAGTTGTGGGATATTTCCACTGGAAGAGAAATTAAAACTTTTTTAGGACATACCAAATATATTAACTCTGTTGCTTTTTCACCTGATGGAAAATACGCCCTGTCTTCAAGCGGTGATAACACCTTAAGACTCTGGGAAGTCTCTACAGGGAGACAGATACAGGTCATCAAAGAACCGCAAGGGAGTTTTTTAGGTCAAGCCATCTTCTCTCATGATGGCAGGCAAATACTTGCCGGCCATTGTAAAATAGATCCGAAGCTTATCGGAGTGTGCAGCACCGAAACAGTTAAAGTATTTGATGCCTTTACGCTAAGGGAAATAAAAACTCTTTCTCCCATAGATGACAGGTCATTTAGTTCTGTTTTACATATAGCCCTTTCCCCTGATGGAAGGTATGTTATTGACCGTTCTTCTGGCCTCCGGGAGGTCTCTACAGGAAGACTGGTGAGCCGATTAGAGAAAGAATTCTATTCTGGGGGGGTGGCTTTTTCTCCGGATGGCCGGTTTATTCTGACAGAAGGTGAAAATCACAATATAGAATTATTTGATGTTGCCTCAGAAAGTAGGATAAAAACATTCTCAGGACATACAGGCAGTTCATATTCAACAACCTTTTCCCCTGACGGGAAGTATGTGTTCTCAGGAAGTTTTGACGGCACAATAAGAAAATGGGATATCTATTCAGGCAAAGAAATTGCCCAATTCATCAGTTTTACCGACGGCGAATGGATAGTTATTACACCTGAAGGTTACTATAATTCATCTACCAATGGCGACAAACATTTGAATGTCCGCATCGGCAACAATGTTTACGGCATTGACCAGTATCGTTCTACATTCTACAAGCCGCAGATAGTTGAGGCGGCATTAAGACTTGGAGATACTCAAAAGGCTGTAAGCGATATTGTCGGCGAGCAGAAGGCGGCATTGCCCACAGTTGCGACAATCCAGAATATAGAGCCTCCGTTTATTGTCATAAAGTCCCCTGAAGATGGGAAAAAGATTGATTCAACAGATACTGAAATCTCCCTTTATGTTGAGGACAGGAATCAAACGATAAAAAAGGTGAAGGTGTATGTCAATGGGAGGCTTGTAACAGCAGAGGAAGGTAGAGGGGTTAAGGTGGTTGGCGTTATTCCTGAAGGCAAAAAGACGTTGGATTTAAAAATACCTGTTCATCTTGAGACAGGAGAGAATCTTATTGAGGTAATGGCATTCAATGGTTTTTCAGAGGGTAGGAAATCAATCCGCATATATTCTGGAGATGAGAAGAAAGCGGCAAAGGGAGAGGTTATACTCCCAAACCTCTGGATACTCTCAATCGGCATAAACAAATATCAGGATAAAAACCTGACACCCCTTTCTTATGCAGTGGCAGACGCAGAGGGTATTGTTGAGGCGTTCAACAGCCAGAAGGGTAAACTATTCAGGGAGATAAAAAGCCTGATTATCAATGACAACAGCCCTATAAAGCCAACCCGTGACAATATTACCGACAACCTTGATTATGTGAAAAAGGCAGGGGCTAATGATGTTGTGCTTTTATTCATTGCAGGGCATGGGATAAATGACGAAAGCGGTGAATTTTATTTCCTCCCCTCTGATGCGGTCATATCAGAGGACGGCTCTATAAAAAAGTCAAAGGCTATTTCATGGAGGGATATAAAGGCAATACTGGACATACCTGCAAAGAAACTGATATTTGCCGATACCTGCCATTCAGAAGGTGTGAGCGGAAAAAAGACAAGAGGGGTTGACAATGACCGTTTCGTAAAAGAGCTTCAGGAGGCGAATGCAGTTATATTCACATCAAGCAGGGGAAAAGAACTCTCACAGGAATATGATAAATGGAAACACGGCGCATTTACCTATGCTTTGATTGAGGGGATAAAGGGCAAGGCTGATTTAATCAAGGATAATAAGATTTCTATGAAGGAACTGGACACCTATGTTTCAGAGACTGTTCCGCAGATAACAAACGGGGCACAGCATCCGATTACAAATACACCTGACGGGTATGTGAATTTCCCTGTGGCAATGATGGAGTAAGGACACAAAAAGGGGACAATTTTCAATTTAGAATTGTTTTTAATATCCCGGCTTATCCTGATATAAAAGGCTTTGGTCCAAGATATGAACCTTAATCTTGCTGCCCTTTTTTACATCTTTAGCGTCCTCTGGAAGTATTATAAGACAGTTGGCCTTGACCATGCTGCTCAGTATGCCTGCTCCCTGGCCCTCCAAAGGTGTGGCATAAAGTTGCCCTTTTTTGTCTTCAAGGACCGCCCTTACAAAGTGCATCCTGCCAGGTTTTTTATTTATGGATTTGGTGAGAATGGCAGTAAATGCCCTCTTAAAGATATCCTCCCTGCCTGTCATCTTTAGGATTGCAGGCCTTGCAAACTGTTCAAATGCGACCATTGACGAGATAGGATTCCCTGGCAGGCCAAATGCAGGCTTGCCGCCGATAACACCAAATGCAAGGGGCTTGCCAGGCTTCATCGCTACCTTCCAAAACCTCATTTCAGAACCCATTTCTTTTAGAACATCCTTTACAAAATCAAAATCTCCTACAGATACGCCGCCAGAAGATATAATGCAGTCAGCTGTCAAACCAAACTCCAGTTTTTCCTGCAGGTCTTTTTTATTGTCTCTGGCCACACCGAGTTGAATAGGGATTGCGCCACATTCCATAATCTGGGCAGAAATAGCGTAGCTATTGCTGTTTATTATCTTGCCGCTTATTGGAGTTTCCTCTATCTCTACTAATTCGTCCCCTGTTGAAAGCACAGCAACCTGTGGCTTTTGATAGGCATATACATTAGATTTGCCTACGGCTGCGAGCATACCTATCTCAGCAGGCCGTATAACCATACCTTTTGTTAAAACAATATCGCCTTTTTTAAAATCCTCTCCACCCCTCCTAATATTATCACCAGCCTTTGCCTCCTTAAAAATTTTTACTTCCGACTTTTGACCGCCGCCCGCTGACTTTTCTGTATTTTCTACCATTACAACCGCATCAGCGCCTTTTGGTATGGGGGCGCCTGTCATTATCCTTATTGTTTCTCCTTTTTTAATGGTCTTTTTTGCAGTATAGCCTGCTGGAAGGTCTTCTATCACTTGCAGGATAATAGGCCTATCCTTTGATGCCCCTTTTGTATCTATTGTCCTTACGGCATAGCCGTCCATTGCAGAATTATCCCAAGGCGGATTATCTATATAGGCAGATATATCCTCGCCCAGAACTCTTCCGAGGGTTGAAAGAATATTTATTCTTTCCATGCCGAGAGGCTTTATCTCGCTTAAAATTATTTCCAGGGCTGTTTCAACCGAAATCATACTTTGCGTATTATAGGAGGGGGTGTTGCAGTATTATAGTATGAGCTATGCAATACTAAACACACTAACCTTTCTGATTCACTGATATGGCTTCTGGCGTAGCTACTTTTTTAGCCCGCACAGGAACTACTAATTCAGTGCCGACCTTCACATATTTCACACTCTTCAGTTTATTCAGATAAAGGATGGATTCTATGGAGGCGCTGTATCTTTTTGCGATGATTGATAGGGTTTCGCCCCTCTTTATCTTATGCACCAGGAAATTAAGCCGTTCCTGAGGGGGTATGGCCGCAAAATTTACCTTAAACTTTTCTGCCTTTTCAGTTGGTAATTTTATTTCATATTCGGGTTCATTCGGCGGCGTGAACCATCTTAAGAGCTCGGGATTCAGTTCCTTTATTTCTTCAGCTGAACACTCACAGGCCTTTGCAATAACCCTCAAATCTGTTGCCCCTGGAATAGTAATCTTTGCATAGTCCAGCATGGGTTCGTATTCTATGTCCGTAAAGCCGTATCTTTCAGGCTCCTTGGCAATAAGCATGGCAGCGATATATTTTGGTATATAATCCCTCGTCTCCCTTTTCAAGGCCTTTTTCTGTTTTGCAACAATCCAGAAATCATCGGTTTTATACCTTTTTATGACCCTCATAATGCGCCCCTCTCCGGCATTATAGCTTGCTGCTGACAGGTGCCATGAGTTGAAGAGGCCGTATAGATCCTTCAAATATCGGGCAGCCGCCCATGTTGCCTTTTCAGGATCCCTTCTTTCATCTACCCACATCTCTATGGTAAGGCCATATTTTCTCCCCGTCCATTTCATAAACTGCCACATGCCAACTGCCCGCGCCCTTGATCTGGCATTGGGGTTAAAGCCGCTCTCTATGAGGGCGAGATACGCAAGGTCTTCAGGGAGGCCGTTCTGCCGGAAGATATCCCTCACCATGGGGAGGTACCTTTCAGACCTGGTAAGCCATTTTTCAAAATATTTCCTCCCCCTTGTTTGGAAATATTTTATAAAAAGTTCCACCTTGTCATTGACAACAACAGGCACATCGTATGTTATCGCTTCTTCTTCATTTGGCGTTTCTGCCGCCATTTCATCAAGCCTTTGAAGATACTGGCCTTCTTCCTCAGAGACTTGGTCTTGTCCTTTATTTTCGCGAACTTCTTGGGATGCAGTCCTCTGCTGTTCCATGGCTGCAATAAGGGCGGCTTCATCTGGCGAAAAGATTGTGGGAGTAATCGTGTCGATGGCAAAGACAGATGAGACATAGAAAGATAAGAAAAGTGAAATGAGCAATGAGAACAAAACAATGAAAAAATTTATTCCTATTTTCTGATTTTTTATTTCTAATTTCTGCACTTTTAGGTTCACCACTTCATGTCTGTTTTTGCTGTATTCAGTTTTGCCAATGCGCCGCTTATTTCCAACTGTCTGAACTTTTCCTTTATATCCTCCGCTGTCTTCTTTGCAGCAAGCTCTATCTGTTTACCTTTCTCTGTAATCGCCCTCGTATATTCAAGGAAGTATTCATTTTTCTTTGCCCATTTTTTTGTAAGATTTCTGCCATAGAGCTTGATGGATACATTGAACATGTGCAGTTTCACGGCCCTTTTTATTATCTGGCCTATGGAGTAAAATTTAGCTGTTGCCTTCAAGGTTTCAGATTGGAGTTCATGATAGGTCATTTTCTTTGGTTCAAACACCACATGATGAGCGTCATAGAGACTCCAGTCTTTTGATATGAACCTGTCCTGCTTTTCCATCTCACGGAAAAAGCTGGTGCCCGGCAGAGGCGTCAATATCATAAACTGGACAGACTCAAGGTCATTCTTTTTTGCAAAGGCAACGGTCTGGCGGATTGTATCAACTGTATCGCTATCTGAACCAAATACAAACATCCCGTGAATGCGGATGCCGTAATCATGGAGTTTTTTGATGCATTTTTCAATGTCTTCAACAGACTGCTTTTTATTGTACGCCTTTAATGTTTCAGGATTTATAGACTCAAAACCAATATAGACTGTATGACAATTGGAGTCCCTCATCAGTTCAAGGAGTTCAGGGTCTTTTGCAACATCAACCCTGACTTGGGCTGTCCATGTGGGGGTTAACCCTTTTTCTATCATAAGTTTTAAGAGTTCTTTTGTCCTCTTCTTGTGTGCTGTAAAATTATCGTCATAGAAGAACACCCATCCGCCGCCGTTATCCTTGTGAAGTTGAAGTTCCTCTATTACTCTTTCTTTGCTCCTGAACCTGTATTGCTGACCAAACATACCTGTTACAGAGCAAAAGCTGCAATCATAAGGACACCCTCTGGATGTCATTATAGGAGTTATCTCTAAATGTTTGCGCGCCTCTTTCTCAAGCCCTTTAACTATTGAAAAATCCGGGCATGGAAGCTTATCCAGTTCTTTGCAATAGGAAACTGTCTTATTGTGGATTACCTCCTCGCCTCTTTTATAGGAAAGTCCAGGGATTGCCTCAAAGCCATCGCCGGTTTCAACGGCCTTTATAAAATCAACTATGTTCTCATCCGCCTCTCCACGCAGCACATAATCGCATGATTCCAATGCCTCGTCAGGCATATATGTCACATGAGGGCCTCCCATAAATACGGGTATCCCCGCCTTTTTAACAAGTTTCGCTATCTCATATGCCCTTGTAGAGGTTGATGTGATTGTTGATATGCCTACTGCGTCTGCGGTAAGCACATCCTCTATGTCTAATTCTCCCACTGCCTCTACATAACTTTTTACATTATACCCCTTCTCTTTGAGAATTGTCCCAAGAAGGACAGTGCCAAGTCTTGGCAATGGCATCCTGCTGAAAATATGAAAATCTGGCGGTTTTGGTTCTATAAATACTATCTTTTTCAATGAAAACCTCCTTATGGCAAGTCTAACATACCTATGGGCAATATACCCCATGAGAGCTTAATTTCTGTTGATACTACTGTATTAGTCCAGTTTTGTCAAGGCTAAAAATCTTAGAGATATTCAATGTCTGTTATAAAAAGCATCGCTGGGCAATAATTAGGTTGCTTTTTATTATGAGGCAATGGGATGAAATTTATTTCACATTTTATTTGATTTGTGTTACCTATTGTATACAGTAGGTATTTCGTTTACGCTCAAAAACGTCTCGTCATTGCAAGCCCAAGGCGAAGCAATCTATGGATTTGTGGAGCCCGTTCCGAGCAAATAGCGGAATCTCTCTGCTTCTTCTTTTCGGAAATGAAATTGTTAAGCGTAGCATGTAGTTTGCTTTGCTCCGATATTACATCGTGGCCCGTAACCGCTACTACTCCTCGCAATGACAATTTTAGCTGTGAGGGCAATGGTGCAGATGGACGTTTTTTAGCGTGAAATGATTAATTGTGGTTGTTTCTTCACCTGATAACACATTTCACAGGGCATTAGAGGGTATAAAATCTCTAAAGCGAGAGGAGAGGTCTGCCCTGACAGGCCTTTTGGGTTCATCCAAGGCCTTTTTTATTGCCTCCGTCTTTGAAAATATAAACAGAACAATTTTAGTAATAGCCTCTGCACAGGAAGAAGCAGAGAACTTTGCAAAAGATATAAATTTTTTCCTCAGAAAAGATATCGCCCTTTTCTATCCCTCATGGGAGGTTTTGCCATTTGAGGCACAGTCTCCCCATCCTGACATAATCGCTGCCAGAATAGATATTCTCTATAAAACCTCCCAGAAACACCCGCGTATAATTGTTGCAACACCTCCTGCCCTTATGCGGAGGGTAATTCCAAAGAACGTCTTGCTATCATCTGTGCAGATTTTTGAGGTTGGGAAGGAGGTAAACAGGGATGAAGTTTTGCAAAGGCTTTTAGAGATTGGCTACTCAAGGGCTGCTATGGTTGAGGAAAGAGGGGAGATGAGGATTGCCGGTGGGATACTGGATATCTTTCCCCCATCATATTCTGCTCCACTTAGAATTGAATTTTTCGGAAACGAGGTTGAGGCCATAAGAACCTTTGATATTGCAACCCAGAGGTCCAAGGAAATGGTCACAGAGGCTGTAATATTCCCTGCAAGGGAGATTAAATTTTCAAAAGATGCAAAAGAAATGGCCTCGGATAGGCTCAGGAAAAGGGCCGAGGAAATGGAACTTTCCAGGGATGTAAGAGAATCTATTGCAGATAGAATACGGGATGGCCTTATATTTTCTGGGATAGATTTTCTCTTGCCTCTTTTTTATCAAAGACTGGATAGATTTTTTGACTATCTGCCAGATGATTGCATTCCTTTTCTTGACAATATAGATGATATAAATCAAGTAGCCAATGAATTTGAAAACGAGATAATGGATGGGAAAACAAGGGTCGAACAAAAGAGGCAGTTTTTTGTAGAACCAGAAAAGCTCTATATGTCCATAACTGAATTTAAGTCCGCGTTTGACAAAATGGGCATGGTTACAATTGAGGCATTTTCCCACCACCATTTTCTCCCTCGCACCCCGCCTAGCAGGGACAAGGGGGGATGGATAGAGGAAGAGGGCAAAGGCATGTTTGAATTTTCTACAGAATCCAATCTTGACATAAGGCAAGATATTTCAACCATAAAACATGTCCCTGCAGACTTTAATCAGGGAGAGGAAATCCTTAAACCCCTCGCAGACAGGATAAAGAACTGGCAAACTCTCGGCTGGGGCGTATTTATGGTCTGCCATACATCTGGTCAGGCAGAGAGATTAAAGGAGTTGCTGGATGGTTATAATTTGTTTCCAACAGTAGTGAGCAGTGAGCAGCAAGCAGTAAGCAGTAAAAATATCCTGCGCCTAACACCTTTAACCTATAACCAATCACCTGCTTTTTCAATAATCATCGGTGATTTAAGCTCTGGTTTTCGTTTTCCATTTTTCAAACTTGCTTTTATTACAGAAGATGAGGTATTCGGGCAGAGGATTAAGAGGAGAGAGCCCCCTTCCAGTAAAGTAGCTGTATTCCTGACACAACTCCAGGACTTAAATGTCGGCGATTTTATTGTACATACCATGCACGGCATTGGACTTTATAAGGGGCTTAAGAGGCTTAAGATAGGGGATAGAGAAAATGATTTTCTTATTCTGGAATATCAGGGAGGGGACAAGTTATATCTGCCTGTTCAGAAATTAAATCTTGCAGGTAAATATCATGGCGTGGAAGGAAAAACTCCGGAAATAGATAAGCTCGGCTCAACAAGATGGGAAAAGGCAAAGAACAGGGTAAAAAAGGCTGTTGAGGAGATGGCAAATGACCTGCTTAAGCTGTATGCACAAAGGAAGGTGGTTGAGGGTTTTTCTTTTTCCAGGGGAGAAAGGCTCTTCTCGGAGTTTGAGGCGTCTTTTGAATACGACGAGACCCCTGACCAGACCAATGCCATTGAGGATGTGCTCAAGGATATGGAGGAACCAAAGCCGATGGATAGGCTCATCTGCGGCGATGTTGGTTATGGCAAGACAGAGGTTGGCATGAGGGCTGCTTTCAAGGCTGTGCTGGACAATAAGCAAGCGGCGGTTCTTGTGCCAACCACTGTGCTTGCCCAGCAGCACTATCTTACCTTTAAAAACAGATTTGCCGCATATCCTGTAGTTATAGATATTTTAAGTCGTTTTAGAAGTCCTAAAGAACAGAAAGAGACCTTGAAAAAACTTGCCAGCGGAGAGGTGGATATAATCATCGGCACCCACAGGCTTTTGCAAAAGGATGTTGTATTTAAGGAATTGGGCCTGATTATTGTTGATGAGGAGCACAGATTCGGGGTGAGCCATAAAGAGAGGCTAAAGCAGATGCGAAAACAGGTAGATGTTTTGACTTTGACCGCAACACCCATTCCAAGAACGTTACATATGTCTCTTGCAGGCATAAGGGACTTAAGCATAATAAATACGCCGCCTGAAGACAGGCTTGCCACAAAGACTGTTGTTGCAAGATTTGATGACGACCTGATAAAAGATGCCATAAGAAGAGAACTATCCAGAGGCGGCCAGGTATTTTTTGTTCACAACAGGGTGCAAAGCATTGGAGCAATGGCAGATTATCTAAAAAGGATTGTCCCTGAGGCAAAAATTGGCATAGCCCACGGCCAGATGAAAGAAAAGGATTTGGAAAAGGTAATGACCGCTTTTGTAAACAAAGATTACGATATGCTCATTTCCACCTCAATTATAGAATCAGGGCTTGATATACCATCAGCCAATACAATTTTGATAAATCGGGCAGACAGATTCGGCCTTGCAGAGATATATCAACTGCGGGGAAGGGTGGGCAGAAGCAGCCACAGGGCGTATGCGTACCTTTTGACGCCGCCTGAATTAACATTAACACCGGATGCAAAAAAGCGGCTCAAGGTACTTCAGGAATTAAGCGACCTCGGCGCTGGCTTCAGGCTTGCTGCATATGATTTAGAGATAAGGGGCGCCGGTGAACTCCTCGGGGCCAAACAATCAGGCCAGATTGCAGAGGTCGGTTTTGAGATGTATACACAGCTTCTGGAGGAGTCTATAAAAGAATTGAAGGGAGAAAAGACAGAAAAGGAGATTGAGCCTGAGATAAATCTCAAGGTATCTGCATATATCCCTGTGGAGTATATCCCGGAAGAAAGGCAGAGGCTTAATATGTATAAAAGGATTGCCTCTTCTGTATCTGAGGAAGATATAACCAAACTCAAAGAAGAGATAGAGGATAGATTCGGTGATATCCCTGATTTGGTAGACAGGTTGTTTAAAATAATGGGGATAAAGCTTTTGCTGAAAAAACTCAAGATAACTGAACTTTCTCAGAAAGGGGATTGTATTTATATGACATTTGCAAGCAATACCAGTGTGGAACCGCAACGATTATTAGAGCTTATAAAAAGGGAACCTAAAAGATATAGGCTCATGCCCGACTCAAAATGCGTTGTCCTTTTAGGAAAAGAAAAGGAGTTTTGGGATGAAATAAGAAACATACTGCAATCAATAATAAACCCATAGCCTAATAGCCCATTATTTTTATCCTTTATTTTTACCTTTCTATAAGCTATTATTCTGCGGATATACATGGCTCTTGATTTTAGGCTAATAAAAAAAGATTTGCACAGCGAGGCCAGGCTCGGTAAAATCACAACTCCCCATGGTCTGGTAGATACGCCGGTTTTCATGCCCGTCGGCACTCAGGCAACGGTAAAGGCCATGACGCCTGAGGAGCTTAAGGATATCGGGGTAGAGATAATATTGAGCAATACCTATCACCTCTACTTAAGGCCGGGGCATGAATTGATTAAAAATATGGGCGGCCTACATACATTTATGCACTGGGACAGGCCTCTACTTACGGACAGCGGCGGCTATCAGGTATTCAGCCATTGTGAATTGCGCAAGATAAAAGAGGAGGGGGTTTATTTCCAGTCGCATCTGGACGGCTCAAAGCATTTTTTAAGCCCTGAAAAGGCCATTGAGATTCAGGAGGCCCTGGGAGCTGATATTATCATGTGCCTGGATGAGTGTCCCCCTTATCCTGCTAGCCGTGATTACACAATGGCCTCTATGGAACTGACCCATAGATGGGCGAAAAGGTGCAAGAAAAGATGGGGTCAAGGGTCAGGGGTTAAGGGTCAAAAAGAACAGGGTCATAGGTCATGGGTCATGGGTCAAGAAAAAAATAATCTTGCCCCTTGCCCCTTACCCCTTGCCCCTGCCTTATTCGGCATTGTTCAGGGCGGCATGTTTCAAGACTTAAGAAAACAGAGTGTTAAAGAGATAACTAAAATAAACTTTGACGGTTATGCTGTAGGCGGTTTGAGCGTTGGAGAGGATAAGATACTTATGTATGAGATGGTTGACGCCACTGTTCCTTTCCTACCCGATGACAAGCCACGATATCTTATGGGGGTTGGTACACCAGAGGATTTAGTAGAATGTGTGGCGAGAGGGGTTGATATGTTTGACTGTGTCATGCCAACAAGGAATGCCAGAAACGGAACGCTCTTTACAAAATATGGAAAATTGAGTATAAGGAATGCCCAGTATGCAAATGATCCTCATCCGGTTGAAGAGGGGTGCGGCTGCTATACATGCAGAAATTATTCAAGGGCATATTTAAGGCATCTTTTTGCGGCAGATGAAATACTTGGGGCACGGCTCGGTACGATTCATAATCTTTACTATTATACAAATCTTATACAGGATATGAGAAGGGCGATAGAAGAGGATAGGCTTCAAGAATTTAAGACTGAATTTTACAGGATAAGGGGAGATGGATAAGAACAAGAACAATTATGAATTACAAATTACGAATTACGAATTTACTGTTCTAATTCCTAATTCCTAATTCTTAATTCTAATTAAAAAAAGGAGGTATAAAAGTGTTAAATCTTGTTTCAGTTGCATTCGCAGCAGATGAGGCAGCGCCAGCAGCAGGGTCTATGGGACAGTTCTTGAGTTTTGCCCCGTTAGTCATACTTTTTGTAATCTTTTATTTTCTCCTTATAAGACCTCAGCAAAAAAAGGCAAAGGAACATAGGGAGATGGTTGCCGAGCTTGAAAAAGGCAATATGGTTGTCACCTCAGGGGGCATCCATGGAACCATTACGGGGGTAGCAGAAGATACTGTTACCGTAGAGATTGCGGAGAATGTAAGGGTTAAGGTGGGTAAGGAATATGTAGTTTCTAAGAAAAAGAAATAGATGGCTAATATCAAATGTCAAAGCTCAAAGCTCAAAAGTAAAAACATAAGGTTTGAGACTCAAGGTTACCTTTGATATTTAGATTTTGACATTTGAACTTTTTGTTAGGGGGGGTTGCAATGTCAAAGAGCATAATGCGGCGTTTTATTTTGTTAGGTTTTTTCTTTCTGCTTGCAGTGACGTTTTTCCTGCCATCAACGCCTCTGTCAAAATCACTGCCTTCCTTGTGGAGGGATAAATTTCCCAAAATAGCTTTGGGTCTTGATTTGCAGGGTGGTATGCATCTTGTGCTTCAGGTGAATACTGAAAAAGGCGTTGAAAATCATATACAGAGAATGAGCAAGGGCATGGAGGCCCTGTTCAAGGAAAAGAAGATTGCAGTCTCAGAAATAAAGGCTCAGGGCGCCAAGATTTTAATCTCATATCCCGGTGCAGATGCAAAGACAGCTGTGGAAAAGGCTGTGGGAGATCACTATGCAATCTTTAAAAAAGTACCTGAAAAGGAGAATGCAATAGCATATGCCCTTACGGACAGCGAGGCAAAAAGAATAAAGGAATGGTCAACATCTCAAGCTATTGAAACCATAAGGAACAGGATAGATAAATTTGGGGTGGCAGAGCCGCACATTCATGCCCAGGGAAAGGATGAAATTGTAGTCCAGCTTCCTGGCTTAAAAGATCCCGACAGGGCTATAGCGCTCATAGGAAAGACTGCTGTATTGGAATTTAAGCTGCTGGATGAGTCAGGTGATGTAAAGAAGGCCATTGACGGCCAGATTCCAGATGGAGATGAGCTTCTCTATGAAAGAAGAGTAGATAAAGAGACAGGGTCAGTAAGGCAAACTCCGTATCTTATAAAAAAAGAGGCTGTTCTGACAGGCGACCTTTTAACCGATGCAAGGGTTTCAATAGATTCCCAATTCAATGAACCGTATGTTTCACTCACCTTTGACAGCGAAGGTGCAAGGATATTTGAAAATGTTACAGGCCAGAATGTAAATAAGAGAATGGCAATTATCCTTGACGGCAATGTTTATTCAGCCCCTGTTATACGGGAAAAGATAAGCGGCGGCAGGGCCCAGATTTCAGGCAGCTTTACGCACGAGACAGCAACAGACTTGGCAATAGTGCTCAGGGCTGGCGCTTTGCCTGCGCCTGTCAACATTATCCAGAACGTTACTGTAGGTCCCTCTCTCGGAGAAGACTCTATAAAGGCAGGTATCAAGGCTGCTATTATAGGCGGCATACTTGTCCTTGGATTTATGCTTTTTTATTATAGATTGTCCGGCCTTATTGCAGATTTCGCAATGATAATAAATATTATCATGCTCCTCGGCGCAATGGCATGGCTCAATGCAACCCTTACCCTCCCTGGCATCGCAGGCATCATATTGACAATTGGCATGGGTGTTGATTCCAATGTTCTGATATTTGAGAGGATAAAGGAAGAGCTCAAAACAGGCAGGACTATACGGTCAGCAATCGATGCAGGCTATGATCGTGCATGGTGGACTATTATAGACTCCCATGTAACAACGCTTATCACTGCAGCAGTATTATTTCAATTTGGCAGCGGTCCTATAAAAGGCTTTGCCGTATCTTTAAGCATCGGCATATTGATAAACCTGTTTACAGCCCTTGTGGGAACAAAGGTGGTTTACGATATGATAACCCAGAGGAAAAGATTGGAGAGATTGAGCATCTAAAAAAGAGGAAAAGGGAATTAGAAATTAGAAAACATCTCTTCTGTTTTCCCTTTTCTGATTTCTATTTACTATTTCTCAAGGGAGGTTTCATAAATAAATGGATATTTTAAAGGATACAAAAATAGACTTCATAGGAAAGAGGTACTATGCCTTCATATTTTCAGCAATACTGGCTGTAGTGGGAATTGTTGCGGCAGTTTTTATACCAATGGGCAAGGCAAATCTCGGCATTGATTTTACAGGAGGCATTGCAATACAACTCAAATTTGAAAAGCCAATTGCAATCGAACAGGCAAGAAGCATATTAGACAAAGAAGGATCCAAAGATGCTGAACTTCAACAAATTGCCGGCGCTCATCAACTCTTGATACGGCTTAAAAAGGCAGAGGGTGAATTAAAGGCAATATCTGATAAGCTGACAGATGCCTTTACAAAAGGATTTGCTGACAACAAGTTTATCATAGAATCAACCACTGCTGTAGGTCCGACAGTCGGTAAAAAACTCCAGAAAGACGCCCTATGGGCAGTAGGGATATCGCTCTTAGGCATCCTTGTCTATGTGGCATGGAGATTTGAACTTATATTCGGCATTGCAGCGGTAATCGCAACATTTCATGATGTTCTGGCAGTGCTGGGCGTATTTTATATAATGAATAAAGAGATTAACCTCCTTATAATTACAGCCCTTCTGACCCTTGCAGGATATTCCCTGACTGATACAGTGGTTGTCTTTGACAGGATACGGGAAAACTTAAGAAAGAGGGGCAAAGAGGTTCTTGAAGACCTTATCAATAGAAGCATAAATGAGGTTTTGAGCAGGACAATTGTTACCTCGAGCACAGTGCTTTTGGTCTTATTGGCGCTTCTCATAGCAGGCGGCGAGGTAATCCACGACTTTTCCCTTGCCCTCTTTTTCGGCGTATTGGTAGGAACATATTCATCAATCTTTGTTGCAAGTCCACTGCTGCTTTTATGGAAGGGGAGGAGGGGAAGGTTAATTAGGTAAAGGGTTATTTCTCTTTTCTCGGCCTCTTGTTTACCTCAAGGACCTTTTTGCGAATCCTGATATTTTTCGGTGTAACCTCAACGACCTCATCATCTTTGATAAATTCTATGGCCTGTTCAAGGCTCATTATCCTCGGGGGTGCAAGACGAAGCGTATCATCAGCCCCTGCTGATCTTATATTGGTAAGTTTCTTTTCCTTTACCACATTCACATCAAGATCGTTCTCCCTTGAATTCTCGCCAATCACCATGCCTTCATAGACCGACGTCCCTTCGTTTATAAAAAGCTCTCCCCTCGGCTGAAGATGGAACAGGGCATAGCTGGTTGCAACATCTCCCCTGTCTGCAACGAGCGCGCCTGTTGTGCGCTTTGATATGGCACCTTGCCATGGTTCATAACCGTCGAAAATATGATTTAAAAGACCTGTGCCTTTTGTATCTGTGAGAAACTCTGTTCTAAATCCTATAAGTCCCCTGGACGGCAAATGAAATTCCATTCTTACCCTGCCGTGGCCGTTATTCTGCATCTTCTGCATTTTCCCCCTTCTCATGCCTATCTTCTGAGTTACAACGCCGATAAATTCTTCAGGACAGTCTATGATAAGCTGTTCCATAGGCTCATGTGTTATGCCATTTATCTCTTTTATGATAGTTTCAGGCATCCCGACAGTAAGTTCATAACCCTCGCGTCTCATCATCTCTATGAGGATTGCCAGCTGAAGCTCGCCCCTTCCCATAACCTTGAATGAATCCTTTGACTCCATTGGCTCCATGCGAATCGCCACATTATAAAGAAGCTCCTTTTCAAGCCTTTCTTTAAGATGCCGTGATGTTACAAATTTTCCCTCTCTGCCTGCAAAAGGAGATGAATTGATAGAAAAGACCATTGAGATTGTCGGTTCGTCAACAGCAATTCTTGGCAATGGTTTTGGATCTTCAGCATCCGTAATGGTATCGCCGATGTTCGCGCCTTCTATGCCTGCGATTGCAACAATATCGCCCATACGGGCCTTGGACATCGCAACTCTTTTAAGACCTTGGAAACCGTAAAGCGCAGTAATCTTTGCCTTCACTGTTTCACCTTTTTGATTCACATCGCCGACCACCTGGCCTGCCTTTATAATGCCGTTAAATATGCGGCCTATGGCAAGCCTGCCGACATAGTCATTATAGTCTATATTGGTTACAAGGATTTGGAGTTTCTCATTTTCATCACCCTGCGGCGCTGGGATGGTTTTGAGTATTGCCTCAAATAGACAGCGGATGTCCTTTGTGTCTTCACCAGGGTTAAGTTTTGCGATGCCTTCTCTTGCAATGGTATAGACAACGGGAAAATCAATCTGCTCTTCAACTGCATCTAAATCTATGAACAGATCATAAACCTCGTTTAAGACCTCATTGATTCTGGCATCAGGTCTGTCAATCTTATTTATGACCACAATGGGCGGAAGTTTAAGCTCAAGCGCCTTTTTAAGTACAAATCTGGTCTGCGGCAGAGGGCCTTCTGATGCGTCAACGAGAAGAAGAACTCCGTCCACCATCTTTAATGTCCGCTCCACTTCGCCGCCGAAATCCGCGTGACCGGGCGTATCAACGATATTTATCTTAACACCATTGTAGGAAACCGCAGTATTCTTTGCCATAATGGTTATGCCGCGTTCGCGCTCCAGGTCAATGGAATCCATTACCCTTTCTTCCACCCTTTCATTTTCCCTGAATATGCCGGCCTGTTTGAGCATAAAATCAACCAGGGTGGTTTTGCCGTGATCAACATGAGCTATAATAGCAATATTCCTGATTTGTTCGTTTTTCATCTTTATCTCCCTCTATAAATGCACATTTATTTTCCAATGCAAAACTGGCTGAATATCCTGTCAAGGATATCCTCGGTTGTTACCGCGCCAGTTATCTCACCGAGCCTTTCTATGGCCTCTTTCAGTTCCACTGCAATAAATTCTCTGGACAGTTTACTTTTTAAGGCCTCTTCCGCTTTTGCAACAGCCTTGCTTGCTTGCTCGAGGGTATTTTTGTGGCGCACATTAGATATAATGACATCTGGTAATTCATAAACTTTTTGCCCCATTGCCTCAGTATATATGGTTTGTCTCAACTCCTCAGCGCCGCGGTCCAGCAGTGCAGAAATCTCTACCTGCGTCATTTCTTTAAATATCTTACGAAATGAGTCTTGGGCCTTCTTATCAGCAATATCAATTTTATTTCCAATAACAATTATTTTTTTATTGATTATCCTTTCTAAAATTTTAATATCTTCCTCAAATTTATTGCTTGCGATATCTACCACAAAAAGAACCATCTGACTTGATTCCAGCCTTTTCATGGTGAATCTTATGCCCATACTTTCAACCTTATCTTGTGTTTCTCTGAGGCCTGCTGTATCCATGAGTCGCAGGGGAATACCTTTTATATTAACAATCTCTTCTATAATATCCCTGGTTGTTCCAGGAGTTGGTGTAACAATGGCCCGCTCTTCTTTCAAAAGCAGATTCAACAGGCTTGATTTCCCCACATTAGGCCTTCCGAGGATAATGCAATTTATTCCTTCCTTTAAAATCCTCCCCTCTTCGTATGTAGAAAGGAGCCTTTGTGTTTCGCTATTTGATTCTTGTAATCGTTTCTCAATTTCTAAATCTGAAATGCTTGCCACATCTTCTTCATCTGAAAAATCAAGTTCCGCCTCTATATGCACGAGCAGGTTTACAATACCCTCTTGTAGCAGGTTTATCTTCTGTGAGAGCTGACCTTTGAGCTGTGTGCGGGCAGTCCTTAAGCTTAAATCTGTCTTTGCCCTTATTAAATCAATTACCGCCTCTGCCTGAGTCAAATCTATCTTGTTATTGAGAAATGCCCTTTTCGTAAACTCGCCTGGCTCTGCCAAACGCGCGCCCTGCCTTAAAACAACCTCCAATACTCTTTGTAAGACAAGCTGGCCGCCGTGACAATGAAATTCCACAACATCTTCAGCGGTGAATGACTTAGGTTTTATCATGATCGTCATCAACGCATCATCCAACGTGGTGTTGTCCACAGGATCGAGAATTGCTCCATAGTAAAGATGATGGCTTGCAAATCTTTTGTGCTGCCTTTTTGGCCTGAATACAGCATCAGCAATCTTCTTTGCATCGCTGCCGCTTATTCTTATAATGCCAATCCCGCCTTCCCCCAACGGCGTTGCTATGGCGCATATGGTATCTGAGAAATGCATTGGATTTACGATTTTAGATTTACGATTTGTCTTTTAAATCCGTAATTCGTAAATCACTTTGTGGTTTTCTGGATATAATATTGTTGAGCGATGGAGAGCACATTATTTATAAGCCAGTACAGGACAAGGCCTGATGGAAAGTTTAAAAACATAAAGGTAAATATCACAGGCATTATTAGCATCATCTTTGCCTGGGTAGGGTCCATAGTAGAAGGCGTCATCTTCTGCTGTATCAACATTGTCGCGCCCATGAGCAAAGGGAGCGGACCAAATGCAGCGCCGCCTACGAAGGGAATAGAAGGAGGGATTTGGAGCAATCTGTCCGGAGCTGATAAGTCATTTATCCATAGCATAAACGGCGCATGGCGCAGCTCTATTGAAGCGCCCAGCACATTATAGAGCGCAATAAAAACCGGTATCTGTAAAACCATGGGCAGACATCCGCCGAGGGGGTTGATCTTATACCTCTTATAAAGCTCCATAAGCTCGCGGTTCATCTTTTCCTTATCGTCCTTATACCTCTCTCTTAAAGCTACTATCTGCGGTTGAATCTTCTGCATCTCCTTCATAGAATCAAGCCCCTTTTTTGTCAATGGGTGAAAGAGTATCTTGATAATAACCGTAAGGAGGATTATGACAAGACCGTAGTTGGGAATGTATTTGTAAAGAAAATTCATGGATACAAGCAGGGGCTTTGCCAGGAAAGTGAACCAGCCAAGATTTATAGAATCCTCTAGATGAACCCTCTGGGCTGTCAGTATATCCATTTCCTTTGGCCCAATGTATGCGGTATATGCAATGCTTGTATGAGCGCCTGGCGCCAGACTTAGCGGCACAGCTAACTTAGCTTTTACCAAATCTTTGGTTGTTGCTGTTGAAAATAAGGCATTTTCTGCTTTCTTAGGTATTATGGCAGATATGAAATACATATCCTCTAAGCCAATCCACGATACCTTGCCTTTTAATGCCTCCTCCCCCTCCTTAATGTCTTTTCTCAAAATATTTCCGTCCGCATAGAGAATCGCACCGTTATGATAGGAATAACCACCTCCCTTTTTTATGGATGGAATAGATGATATAAGAGATGTATCCAATCTGCCTTCAAAGGAATCTGCAGATGTATTTGTAATAGTTATTTCTCCCTGGATATTATAACGGTTTGCCGAGAGCGTGTATTTTTTTTCAATCTTGACCCCATCATGAGATACCCATGTAAAGATAAGCTCCTCAGTTTGGCCTGCAGTCAAAACCATGCTGGATTTGGATGGTTTAAAGTAAATAGCCTCTGATATTACACCCTTTATGAGATTGTCCTGAAGCGGATATTCCTCCAATCCAGATGCAATCATATCCACATTGCTGGAAGTTGGCTCCAGAGATTCTCTATAACCTTTCAGCTGCCAGCTCTTTATGCCGCCGCCTTTGCTGAAAAAAAGAGCCTTATACAACGAAGTCTCAATAGTTACTATCTCGTTGTTATATTGTGGAGTAGAAACAGGCTCTGCTTTTTTTGCTAAAGAGGCAGCAGCGATGGTTTCTGATTTCTCTTCTATCTTACCATATTGCTGAGGCGCACTATCCCCTCCCGCAGCCTTTTTGACAGGCGGCGGGGCAATCCATTTTTCAATGAACATCTGATAAAGAAAAAGCACAGCCAACGATAATACAAGCGCTAATATAACTCTTTTTTCCATAGAAATTTTCCGTTTAATTATGGTACAGGGTCATACCCACCTGGATGGAAGGGATGGCATTTAAGAAATCTGTAAACAGCGATGCCAATTCCTTTCCCGGCTCCATATTGTTCTATTGCTTGATGGGCATAAGAAGAACAGCTTGGATAAAAGCGGCAAGATGGGGCTATCAAGGGAGAAAGGCAATATTTATAAAATCTAATAAGGGTTATCAAAAGCCTTTT
Source organism: Deltaproteobacteria bacterium (assembly GCA_016195725.1). Classification (GTDB taxonomy): domain Bacteria; phylum Desulfobacterota; class GWC2-55-46; order UBA9637; family UBA9637; genus UBA10170. The sequence goes on from JACPZB010000086.1 coordinate 34,070, forward strand.
AATCATAATTTTCAAACTCCCTGATTAGCAATTTCAGTTTATGGTTTAACCTCTCTACCGAAATTACAACCTAAAATTACAGACTTAATCTCTGCTTCAACTTCTTTGTAACCCGCAGGATTAAATCCCTGTTTGACAGATATAAAAACATCTGTTGAGAGAGGAAAGACCTCTTTATTAAGCCTGAAAAATTCCCTTAAAAGCCGTTTAATCCTATTCCTCTTTACGGCCTCGCCGATCTTTGTACTGACGCCAAGCCCAAACCTTTTGATGCCAAGTTTGTTTGTTTTTAAAAATATAACAAGGTTTTTACTGGCAACCCTTTCCCCCTCTTTCCGCACCAGGGTAAAATCTTTGCTTCTAAGAATTCTCTCAGCACGGCTAAAAGAGTATTGCCCCATTCGTTTAGTTATTTATTTATGCTTATGGTAGGAGACAGCCGTTTTCTACCTTTAGCCCTTCTTCGCTTCACTACCCGTCTTCCGCTAGGCGTTGCCATTCTATTCAGAAACCCGTGAGTCCTTTTTCTGCTCAGTTTGCTCGGTTGATAAGTTCTTTTTGGCATATCTACCTCTTTGTTAAAAGTTATCCTATATTTTAATCATATCTCTTCTTGTTTTGTCAAGACGGAAATTCGATTACTGTAAACCCCGTTAGAAACTCTGTTCTCTAACGATTATACAGATGGCGGCTTTATACCGCCATCTTCAAAAAATTTCCTCAACCGCCGACAGGAGTCGGCGGCTTTCTCTAACGGGGTAAACCCACACACCAAAGTTTTTTTGGGGGGGGTAAGGTTCATTTTTTACAATTGATTTTTATTGGAGTTCTGCTACAGTATTTGCTTATGAGGAATAGGTTTAAAAAAACAGCTATTGCTGGCGCCAAAAACGCAGGCCTGCTCCTTAAGAAAAATTTGGGCAAGGTGCGCTTTATTGAATTTAAGGGTGTAATAGATATTGTAACAGAGATGGATAAAAAGGCAGAAGATTTAATAATAAAAACAATAAAAAAAGAATTTCCTGAACATGGAATATTAACAGAAGAGAGTGCGGAGCAAAAATCGAAATCAGAATATCGCTGGATTATTGACCCTCTTGATGGCACTACAAATTATTCGCATGGCTATCCTGTGTTCTGTCTTTCCATGGCATTAGAAAAAGCAGGTGAAATCATACTGGGTGTTGTCTATGACCCGATGCTCAATGAGTTATTTACAGCAGAGAAAGATAGGGGGACATATCTAAACAATAAGAGGATAAAGGTATCTCAGATACACGAACTCAGCACAAGCCTGCTTGCAACCGGTTTCCCCTACGATGTAAGGACATCTTCCCAAAATAATCTCAAGCATTTTTCAAATTTCGCTGTCAGGGCCCAGGCTATACGAAGGGCAGGCTCTGCTGCGCTGGATATGTGCTATGTTGCATGCGGCAGGTTTGATGGTTTCTGGGAAATGAAACTAAAGCCGTGGGACACTGCGGCAGCAATGCTCATAATTAAAGAGGCTGGGGGCATAGTAACAGATTTCAGAGGCAAGCGGTTTTCATTGTACTCGGGCGAAACCCTTGCAAGCAATGGGTTGATTCATGATGAGATGATAAGGGTGCTGCAAGGTAGAAGGAAATAAAAAGTTGCCAACAATTTATCCACAAATTTTCCACACCATAAATTAAACTTGACAGTTTTTTTAATTCTGATATTATCACACCAGTTTAAGAATAAATTTAAACTTGATGATGCTTAAAAAACAAAGAGTTATGCGCAAAAGCAATGGAAGTAGGATCTATGCATATAAAAACCCCGGAATTGCTAAAGAAAATAGATATACCACGCCAGAAGTTATATTATCTGGAACAGAAGGGATATATAAAGCCGCAAAAGATTATAATTGGGGAGAAGAGTTTCCGCGAATATAGTGATGAGGATATAAAAAAGATAGAGTGCCTATGGAAGTATCTCAAAAAGGGTTTTAAATATAGGGTAGCTTATGAAAAGGCTTTAGAAGAGTTAAGCGGTTCACAAACGAATCTTGTAAAAAATCTCCCTGGTACCACTGATGCATGAGATAAAAAGGGGATAATACAATTGCACAGATTACAAAAGCTGGTTATACAGATTAATACTAAAGATTGGTCTTTTATCTGTGTAATCGTTTTTCAAAAATCGGTGCAATCAGTCTCTCATAAAAGGAGGAAAGATAATGGAGCTCTCTATTAGCTCTGAACCCCCCAGTAGTAATTTAGCAAGGAATTGCACATTAGAATTTGAAGGCAGCAAACATTTGCAAGAATGGAAAGACTGGAAATGGCAGCTTAAAAATAGAATAACCACATTAGAAGAGCTTAAAAAACTTATTGCATTAACGCCTTCTGAAGAAGAAGGTATTAAGAGATCAAAAGGGCGGTTGGCAATGGCCATTACGCCCTATTTTTTTTCCTTGATAGACAAAACAAATCCAAACTGTCCAATCCGAAAACAGGCAATCCCGAGAATTGAAGAATTCAGCATATCACCGCATGACATGATAGATCCGTGCGGCGAAGACAATCATTCACCTGTGCCGGGCCTTGTACACCGCTATCCTGACAGGGTATTGCTTTTGATTACCGACGCTTGCGCAATGTATTGCCGTTACTGCACAAGGCGGCGCATGGTCGGCGAAGAAATGCCTCCCATGTCAATAGAAAGGTTTGAAGAGGCATATAAATATATTAAATCCAAAAGGTCTATCCGCGATGTGCTGATTTCAGGCGGCGATCCATTGATGCTTAAGACCGAACATCTTGAATATTATCTCAAGAAGCTCAGCTCTATATCGCATCTTGACATTATAAGGCTTGGCACAAGGGTTCCTGTAACACTGCCAATGAGGGTGGACAAGGAACTTGTCGAGATGCTGAAAAAATATCACCCGGTTTATATGAGCATCCATTTTTCTCATCCGAGAGAGGTAACGTCTGATGTAAGAGAGGCATGCGGAATGCTGGCAGATGCGGGTATTCCACTTGGAAGCCAGACAGTTCTTTTAAAAGGCATCAATGACAAGCCCTCTGTTATGAAAAGGCTGATGCATGAACTGCTGCGTGCACGAGTCAGACCCTATTACATCTACCAGTGCGACATGGTTACAGGCACAGGCCATTTCAGGACGCCGGTATCAGTTGGCATAAACATCATAGAAAAACTGAGAGGCTATACATCAGGCTATGCAGTCCCTACCTTTGTAGTAGACGCGCCGGGCGGTGGTGGCAAGATACCCGTTGGCCCTACTTATCTTATTTCACAGGCAAAGGATAGAGTTACCTTAAGGAATTATCAGGGGAATATATTTGAGTATTTTGAGGATTGCGGTGGAGGTTGATGGGAGAAATAAGAGAGGCTCTTCTTTAATGATAAATAACGCTTCCCATATCCCTAATCCAACAATCCAAACTCTTTTAGCTTAATCAACTATGGCGCTTATTTCTTCTTCCTATTCTTAAGCCTTTCTCCTATCTCTTTATCAAAGCCCCTGTCAGTGGGCTTATAATACTCCCTTCCCTTGAGGGCATCTGGCAGATAATCCTGCTCTATTGTCCCGCCTTCATAATTGTGAGGATATTTGTAGCCTTTTCCATAGCCAAGTTTTTTCATAAACCCTGTTGGCGCATTTCTTATATGAAAGGGAACAGGCAAACCCCCTTTTCCCTTTACATCTCCCAACGCCTCCAAATATGCCCGATAAGAGGCATTGCTCTTGGGTGCTGTGGCAAGATATGTTGCGCCCTGGGCAAGGGGAATCCATCCTTCAGGCATGCCAACAAAATCCACCGCATCCTTTATAGCAATGGCTACTGATATGGCATGTGGGTCCGCATTGCCCACATCCTCTGATGCAAATATCACCATCCTTCTGGCAATAAACAGCGGGTCTTCGCCTGCCTCCAGCATCCTGGCGAGCCAGTAAAGGGCTGCGTCCGGGTCGCTTCCTCTCATAGATTTTATAAATGCCGAGATTACATTGTAATGCTCCTCCCCTGCCTTATCATACAAAAGAGCCTTTTTCTGAACCGCCTCTTGCATTGCCTCCAGTGTAATTTTGCGGATACCATCTTTATCCGGTCGGGTTATCATGACAGAGGCCTCTAATCCATTGAGTGCCGCCCTGGCATCGCCATGAGAATAGTCAGCTAAAAAATTCAAGGCGTCTCCGGCAAGCGAAACATTCAGATTTCCTAGCCCCCTCTCCTTATCTTCAATTGCCTTGTTTACGATAATTTTTAAATCTTCGGAGTCAAGCTGTTCAAGCGTCAGAACCTTGCATCTGGACAACAGCGGAGCGTTAACTTCAAAGGATGGATTTTCCGTGGTGGCGCCAATCAGTGTGATGGTTCCGTCTTCCACATAATGGAGAAATGCATCCTGCTGCGCCTTGTTAAACCTGTGTATCTCGTCCACAAAGAGGATTGTCCTGCAACCGCTTAGTCTTAACTCATCCTTTGCTTCACCTATCACCGCCCGTATATCTTTTACCCCTGAGAGCACTGCGGAAAAGGATGTAAAGTTTACCCCGACTGCGTTGGCAATAATATTGGCAAGGGTTGTCTTTCCTGTGCCAGGAGGCCCCCAGAGGATTAAAGACAAAAGCTCTTTTTTTTCCATCAGCCTTGTTACAAGTTTCTCAGCCCCTAATAAATGCCTCTGGCCGACAACATCATGTATGTTCCTTGGCCTCATCCTGTCCGCCAGAGGACTTGTTTTGTTAATAGGTTTTTTACCCTTTTTTTCAAAAAGCTCCATATCTTAAATATACTATAGAATCACTCTGTAGGGCAAATGACTCTTTTGACTTTATAGTATTTATCTGATAGAGTTTAACAAAGGCAGGGGCAGGGGTTTTTGCTTGCAATACTGAGCATAGAGGCATAGAATGACATAAAAAGGATTATATTATGAATATAAATGAAGGCATAAAGGGCAGACTCAGGGATGTGACGCTGGTGGATATTATCCAGATACTTCATCTGAGCCGCAAGAGCGGTGCTATCAATATGGGTTCAGAGCAAGGGACTGGTAAGGTGGTGGTGGAAAACGGGAATGTCGTTCATGCATGGTTTAAGGAGCTCTCAGGCGAAGAGGCTTTCTACAATCTTCTTTTATGGAGAGATGGAGAGTTTGTGGTTGAGATGGATGTTAAGCCGCAGGAGAGGACTATATCCCAAAATGTTGAGGCGCTGCTTCTGGAAGGCATGAGGAGGATGGATGAGGCAAAGAAGGGCAGGTTGGACAAGGGAAGGTTATTTGATATCAAAGATAGAGAGTCTCTTTACCTTATAAAGAGGCTTATTGAATTAGGGATTCTTAATAAAAAAGAGATTTGATTGCACAGATTAAAGAACAGATTACACAGATTGCAGGCAAGGATATTGGTTTTAATCAGCGTAATCGTTTTTCAAAATCTGTGTAATCATGTATTAAGGACGGGTAATCTTGGATAGGGTAAAATGCATAGCAATTCTTGGCGCAAACAGGGAAGGATTGAGCCTTTTGCCAATCCTTTTGCAGAATAAAACCCTCAAGATAGCGATACTTGCCGATCGTAATAAAAACGCCCTTCTTTTTAAACTTGACGAACTTGGTTATAAACTCGCCGACCAACTCAATATCCGTATAACCCAAAATTTAGAAGACATAAAGGGCATTGAAAATCTGGATATTATCATCAACGCATCTGAGGATAACAGCCTTCAGGGGTTCCTGCAACAGCCGGAATTTAAAAATGTTGAAAAACTGAGCCCTCTCAGTGCAAAGCTTATCTGGGGCATGAAGTATGAAAAGTTTAAGGTCAAAGGGGAGGGGGTAGATAGCCACGCGATACTTCTCTCATCTCTAAGGGAGGTTGTTGACGCCATACGGCTTACGAGCGACAGAAAAGAACTTCTGTCATTGCTTCTCAGGCTGGCTATAGAATCTACGAACGCAGAAAAGGGATCCCTCATGCTCCTTGATAAGAACGGCAAAAACCTCAAAGTGGAAATAGCAGAAGGGATGGAAGAGGAGATTGTAAGGAAGATTAAAATGCCTATCGGGGTAGGCATAGCGGGCAAGGTTGCACAGGATGGCATACCCCTCCTCATATCAGGCAAGGCTTCAGAGGAAGAATTCAAGCAGGTAAGGGAAAGAAGTGATGTCAAGAGCGCTTTGTGTGTCCCTCTCATAATCAATGGAGCTGTGATTGGCGTCATCAATGTGAACAACACTGAATCACCCCATGCATTTACACAGGATGACCTTTCATTTCTTACAAGGCTTGCCTCTCTGGCAAGCGAGGTTATCCTCCGTTCGAAAGAATATGAGGAGATGAAATGGGACGCTGTCAAGCTCAGCAACTGGAAGGAAATTGACAAGATTCTTGGGTTGGGTAAACCGCTTGAAAAGCGGTTAAGTGAGGTATGCGGCAGACTATCGCAGTTCATAGATGGTTTTGACTGTTCTATGTATGTATCTAATGATGATACACAGATGCTGCACTTGAAGGCATCAAGCTTGGCAGATATGAAGACCATCGGATCGTTTGCTATCCCCAAAGGCGTTGGAATAGATGGATGGGCTGCGAATACTGGCAAGGCGGTTCTCCTTGCAGATAAAGAACCAGAAATTAATGAACCACGGAAAGCATATCTTTCCCTTCCTATGATAGCCGAAGACATGGTGGTTGGTATCCTCAGCGGACAGGTGGTTTCTCAAAAAGGACTTTTACCGTATCAGGAGTCTTTTCTGAAAGAAATCGTAGTTACAATTGCTGAGACAATAAATGTTCACCAGAAACAGGAAAGGCAGTTTTTAAAATCCAATAAAATGATTGCAGTGGATGAGACAGGGCTGGAGATTATGTCTATTCGAGACCCGGATAAGCTTCCGAACATCATTGCTACCGCAGCTGCAGCTATTATTGGAGCAGACGGTTCAACGCTACGATTAAGACATAATGGAACAACAAAATTTCAGTTGCGTGCGGCCCGCGGCCTGGATGAAGAAAAGATAAGGACAGCCTTTTTACCGGTGGAAAGGGATGTGCTGCAGGAGGTAATCAAGACCAGGAAGGCGGTTATAAAGGACTTTCCGAAGAAAAATCATCCGCTCGTGGTTTCACTTCTCTCGCATCCGCTCAAGGGGGACGGAAGGGTGACCGGCGTATTGACTCTGTTCAATAAGGTAGTAGTAGGGGCATTCTATCCGGAGTATTTTAATAAGACCGATATGGAAATCCTTGAAAGGTTTATTGTGTATGTGGAGAGGGCGCTGCTGAACACGATGCTTCAGAAGGAAGAACAGATACGGACTCAGGAGATGCTGGACAATATTCTCATCGGAAAGGAGTTTTTAGAAAGACGGGCAGCTGAGGAAATCGGCAGGGCAAAGAGATTTGGCAAAAAATTTGTGGTTATGATTATCCATATACCCACCCTTGCTGCATACAACGATGAGCAAGAGAAGGGGAAAAGGCTCATAATCAGGGTGCTTGACACGTTAAAGGAAAGGGTAAGAAACTTCGATGTTGTTGCAAAATTGGATAATGAAAGGCTCGCAGCCCTCTTTTTGGAATCCGATGAAGGGGCTATACGAATAATAAGCAAGCTGTGCAGTGCTGTGGAGGAGGGGAAACTTTTTGACAAAAACCTCTTAAAGGATGAGCTCGGCATCAGGTATGGCTATGCAATATTTCCGGACGATGGGGCTACTTTTGAAGAGCTCATTAAAAAAGCCGGCCCCAGAGTGGAAGTGCGAGTCGCTGAGAGTGAAGATAGATGGATATAGGTTATGGTGAAAGTCAAGTTTTTTGCGATGCTTAAAATAAAGGCCGGCAGGGAAGAGGCGAATTTGGCCGCGCCTGGAAGTATTTCTTTAGAAAAATTTAAGGACATATTAAAGAAAGACTTCCCTGGTATAGCTGAGTTTATTGATAGAAAGAGCGTTATGATTTCTGTTAATCAGGAATTTGCCACAAAGGATACCATGATAAAGGACGGCGACGAGGTGGCTTTACTACCGCCATTTTCAGGAGGATAATACGGTTGCGGTATGCAAGAGACAGAAGACTGAGGGCTAAGGTCGTGATTCGTGAGGTCGATGTCAAGGATTGTTTACAACTTGCGCCTCGCAATTTGGAGATAGAGATTTGGTCAGGATACAAAAACAGGATTTTTCTGTAACAGAAGAAATAGAGCGGGTCAAGCGCGCCTCAAAAAGCATAGGCGGTGTTGTTGCGTTTCTGGGTACAGCAAGAGACATATCCAAAGGCGAGGAAATTGTGAAACTCGACTTTGAACATTATCCTGGCATGGCAGAGAAAAAACTGCAGGAGATCAGGGAAAGGGCTCTGACAAACTTCAATATCATTGAAATGGGAATCGTGCATAGAATAGGTAAAATAGATAGCGGAGATAATATTGTGCTTATTGTTACAGCGGCCCAGCACAGGAACGATGCATTTATGGCGTGCGAGTGGGCGATAGCAGAACTTAAAAGGATTGCACCAATCTGGAAAAAAGAGACAACGAGAAAAGGAGAAGTATGGGTGGAGGAACATCCGTAAAAATCAGGATGTAGGAGGAGGGAGGCAGAGGGTGGGAAAGCCACCTCCCGCATCTCATCTTTTATGATTACCGTCGGCATACTTACAATGAGCGATAAAGGCTCTCGGGGAGAGAGGGAAGATTTAAGCGGTAAAGAGATAGAACGGATGATAAAAGACCTTCCTGCTGAGGTCAAGGCCTATGAGATCATTCCGGATGAAGCAGATATTATAAAAGCCAAACTTAAAGAATTTACGGATCAGAAAAGATTAGATGTAATATTAACCACAGGCGGCACAGGCGTCAGCCCCAGGGATGTTACGCCTGATGCAACAAGAGAGGTCATAGAAAAAGAACTTCCGGGCATGACTGAGGCAATGAGGGCAGAAAGTATGAAGAAAACGCCGAATGCCATGATTTCCAGGGCGGTCTGCGGAATTCGCAAGCAAAGCCTCATCATCAACCTACCGGGAAGTCCAAAGGCAGCGAGAGAAAATCTGGCAGTGGTCTTGCCTGCCATAAGCCATGCTGTGGAAAAGATAAAGGGGGGTCAGGAGGAATGTGGAAAGGCATGATAATGAATTATGCTTTACCCAATTTTGCTTTCGCTTTTGGAACAGCCGATGACTGCGGAAAGGCTTCTAAAAAATGGCTGTAAAAACCCTTGGCTGCTTCGTTCAAACCCATTTCTTCAAGAACCATAGCACACTGAAACATTGACCGTTCCCTGATTTCTGGGGGTGTATTCGCAGAATTTGCCAGAATCTCCAGGCAGCGGGACGCCATGTCAAGGTCTTTACTTTTATAAAATATCCCTGCCAATCTATATTGAAGCATAGGTTCTACACCTTTTAGGTATTTACTGTAATATTCTCTATAAAGAGCGGCAGCCTCCTGCGGTTTTGATGCTGCCACTATTTGAATAGCCTTTTGGTAGAAATCCCTTCCTTCATCCGTAAGGGTAAATTTTGATTTTATCCGCGCCAGATGAAGAAGGGCTTCGCTATTGTTTGGATTTTTCTCCAATGCAATTCGTAAAGAATGCTCTGCCTCACCGAGGCCGATGCCTTCATTGGATGCGTTTATACCAATCTCCAGATGCCTTTCTTCTATTGCACCCTTTCCCAGTCCCATGAAACCTGCCAACGTCATTCCCCCGACCATTCCTCCGATATGCGCCCAGTGGCCGATATTGGAAAAATTCTCTCCGCTTATCTGGCCGATGCCGCCGCTTAAATCAAGAAGGAAAAAAAGCCCCATAATCACCAGAGAATTTAATCTAACCTTGAGGCTTACAGGAAGAATAAGTGAAAAGATGCCGAGGATGGGCAAAGGGAAGACCATGCTCTTAAAATAACAGCGTACCGCAAAGATACCCATGATGCCTGCTATTGCGCCGGATGCGCCCAGAGCATGTCCTACTTCGCCCATGAATATATAATGAATGGTGATATAGGCTAATCCTGCCAAGAGCCCTGTAATGAAATAAAGAAGTAAAAATTTCTGCCAGCCTATTCTTCTTTCTACCACGGTTCCGACAACCCATAAAAATATCATGTTGCCCCACAGGTGGAAATCGCTTCCGTGCAAAAATATGGCTGTGAATGCGCTTATCGGAGTATTCCACAGGACGGGTTTCTCCGGGATAAACATAAAATTATTGAATAGAAACTCTGTGTCTATAAGTGGATTAAGTTCTATGCCGTAGAATATTACAATGTTAACAAGAATGATGCTGTAAGTAGCCCACGCGATCCCTTCCTTTTTTCTCTCGCCTTCAGCATACATGAATGGCATGAAAGTGATATGCTGTTTTAAAAGGTCTGTGGCGCTTTCGCCGCTTGAAGCAGCCTTGAGCCTGATGTAGAGGAGAAAGAATACGGGAAAGAGCAAAATAAAAAGGCCAATGAAGCCACTTAAGAATTCTCTTAACCATATAATAAGAAATATAGTAAGGGATGCCTTGACAATAAAGGCCTGTTCTTCATGCCTCTTAAAATAATTTGAGATGCTTTCAAAGCCGCTCACGAAAGCTCCTTCTTTAAAGGCGAAGTTTTTGAAAATGAGGATAGAGCTTATCGTATGTGGACTGAAGGTGTTCTGGTAAGACTCGGACTTCACCTATGACAGGCATGAAGTTTGTATCGCCGTTCCACCTCGGAACTATATGAAAATGGATATGCTCCTCTATTCCAGCCCCTGCGTCTTTACCCAGATTCATCCCTATATTGAAACCGCCGGGGCTCATTTCTTGTTTTAGGATTGCTGCAGACCCTTTTATCAGATAAAAGAGTTCTAATATCTCTTCTGATTTCATGTCTTCTAATTGGCTGGTATGTTTCCATGGATATATAAGAAGATGACCGTTGTTGTAAGGGAATTTATTCATCATTACTGCGGCGAAACTCCCTCTGTAAAGAATTAATTCTTTTTTGTCATTCTTGCTGTATTCTTTACAAAATATGCATTTACCGGTTTTCTGCCCGAGTATATATTCTGCCCGCCACGGCGCCCAAATCTGCTTCATAACGATTTAGCTGTTTACTCTTTCTTTCAATTCCTTGCCTACCTTGAAGAATGGAGTCTTTTTTGTCGGTATCTCAATACCTTCACCGGTTTTGGGATTTCTGCCCTTTCTTGCCTTATGCTCTTTAACTTTAAAGCTTCCAAATCCTCTTACCTCTATCTTTCCCCCTTTGACAAGGGTGTAAGTCATATTGTCGAAGATTGCATCCACAATTATCTCTACATCTCTCTTGGTGAAATTTTTGACCTTTTCAGAAACCTTTTCAACGAGACCGCTTTTTGTCATTTCCAATACCTCCTGACCTTACCGATTAAATTCATTTGCTGTTTATACCATAGGGGGGAAGATACATCAAGCCATAACCGCCTTTTAATCTCTTCAGTATCTGGTTTGCTGCATCCCCAAAAATGAAATCCCACAGCCTAACCCCTTTTTTTTCCGGATATATCACTACAGGCTTTCCTTTTATCTTCGCCATAGATGCCGCAGTATCAATAGCGTCCTGGAAGTTCCCCAGTTCATCAACTAAGCCAATGTTTTTGGCTTGTGCACCAGAAAATATCCGGCCGTCAGCAAATTTCTTTACCACATCAATTTTTAGTTTCCGGTTTTCAGCCACAATACTAACAAATTGTTTATGGACATCATCTATAACGCCGTGTATAAGTCTTTTTTCATCCTCCTTCATGCCCCTTAAAGGGGAGCCGATGTCTTTATATTTTCCGCTCTTTATTACATAGCCCTTAAAGCCTATTTTTTGGAGAAGTTCTTCGGCATTGGCAAATTCCATAATAACACCGATGCTTCCTGTAATAGTTCCGGGATTAGCAACAATTTTATTAGCCGCTGCCGCAATATAGTAACCACCAGAAGCCGCTACAGAACCCATGGAGGCAACCACCTTCTTTTTAGCGCTTATCTTTTTTAACTCTCTGTAGACTTCCTGAGAGGGGCCTACACCGCCGCCAGGAGAATCTATCCTCACAACTATTGCCTTTATATCATCCCTTTCTCCATATTGCTTAATCTGTTTATTAATTGAATTTGATTCGGTGATTATCCCTTCAATTTCTACTACAGCTACCTTATCGCCAAATGGCAGACCATCGCCGCCAAGGAAAGCAGCAAAAAAGAGGAAGAGGGCAAAGAAAAATAAAAAGAATACAATTGCAATGCCTGCTGCTATTTTTATATGTTTTTTGGCCATACCGTTAATTCTTACCAAGATTAGCTGCAGATAGGATTTGTATGCTTAAAAATATAGGCCTTCTTACTAAGTGGCTGTCTTTTCTCCGACGACTGCCAATCCTCTGAGGCCGAGACCAATCTTTTTTTCCTGAGGGTCGACATTCAAAACCTCTGCCTCTACCATGTCGCCTATTGCTATATTGAGTCCCTTTTTCTTCCCTCTGTTTAATTCTGATATATGTATAAGACCGTCTACACCATCCTCCAACTCTACGAATACCCCAAAATTTGCTATATTTGTCACTTTGCCGCTGATAGACATGCCCGCATGATACCTTTCTTCTATTCCCTGCCAAGGATTTTTTTGAAGCCCTTTTGTGCTGAGGGCAAACCTTTGCTTGTCTTTATCTATACTTAAAACCTCTGCCTCTATTTCCTGCCCTTTTTGGAAAAGTTCTGTTGGATGTTTTATCTTCTTCCACGACATGTCGGATATATGCACCAATCCATCTATGCCATCTTCTACCTCAATAAAGATGCCAAAATCAGTAATGTTCTTTACTGTGCCTTTGATTCTCGCTCCTTTTGGGTATTTCATTTCAATTGCATCCCAAAGGTTTGGCTCAAGCTGTTTGAGGCTTAAAGATATCTTCTTGTTCGCAGAGTCTATCTCTAATACCTTCACTTCTACGGTATCCTCAAGTTTAAGTTTTTGGGATGCATCTTTTATCTTGGTCCAGCAGAGCTCAGACAAATGTACCAATCCTTCCATTCCTTCTTCAAGTTCCATAAAGGCGCCGTAATCTACAATCTTCACAACCTTTCCTTTTACCTTTGAGCCAACGGGGTATCTTTCTTCAGCTTTATCCCAAGGATTAGGCCTCATCTGTTTTAAACCAAGAGATATCTTGTTCTCTGCTTTATTAAATTTTAGAATCTTAACAGATATTGTATCCCCAACCTTAAAGATATCTGATGGATTTTTAATCTTCCCCCACGAAATATCAGAAACATGCAATAAGCCGTCTATGCCGCCCAAGTCAACAAAAACGCCATAGTTGGTAATATTCTTTACAATACCATCAACAATCTTACCCTCCTCCAGTGCCTGGATAGTATTCTTTTTGATTTGCTCCCTTTCCTCTTCTAAAACTGCCCTTCTTGATACTACAATATTAGGTTTGCGTCTGTCATACTGCAGCACCTTGAATGTAAAAAGATTGTTAATAAACTTGTCAGGATTAGTTACAGGTCTGGTGTCTACCTGAGAACCTGGAAGGAAGGCAGTGATACCGTTCAAATCAACACTAAAGCCGCCTTTTATCTTTTGAAGTATCCTCCCTTCTAAAGTCTTCCCTGTATTATACGCCTCTTCTACCTCTTTCCACATCCTTCGCTGTTTAGCCTTTGCTGCCGAGAGGATTACATACCCCCTATCATCATCGCTGTTTTCCAGTATTGCCTCTATCTCATCTCCAACATTTATTGTAAGATTTCCTTTCGGGTCAAGAAATTCTTTAAGCGGTATCTGCCCTTCTGATTTATATTCCATGTCAACTACAACTACATCTTTGGTAATACCGATAACCTTCCCCTTGATAAGCTCCCCTTCTTTAAGTTCTTTAACCATTCTTTCAAAAAACATCTTTTCAGTGACATCAATATCTGTTGATGTTTCTGTGTTAATCTTATTTGTTGGGTTATTGGTCATTAAATTACTTGCCCCTCTTACTCATTCTTGGTTTTTTGAATATACCACAAGTGAAAGCATAGTTCAATCAAATGAATGAGTCCCTTGTTGAAGGGAATGTCGCCTTGCCCCCTGATGGCCATCAAGGGGCAAGGCGAGCTATGCAAACCCCCACACTAAAATCTTTGGTGTGGGGGTAAATAATAAATTCCTTGCCGAGTCATACCAAGCGCGACCGAGGAAAACCCCGCCATAAATGACAGGGTTCTTCAATTCTAAAAATGAAACCAGAGGAATTTTGAGTTTCATATCTTCGTGGCCAATTTTCCCGTTTAAACCCGTTTCAATAAGAAAGGGATTAGCCGATTCGGCTAATCCCTTTAATTTTTCTTGGCGTCCCCACCGGGATTCGAACCCGGGTTACCGCCGTGAAAGGGCGATGTCCTTGGCCTCTAGACGATGGGGACTTGTAAAATTGAAAATTGCAAAATAAAAAATGCAAAATTATTAGAAACGGTTTTAGAAATTTTACAATTTACAATCTTCAATCTGCATTTTTCAATTTTATTATACTGGTGAGCCGCCCGGGATTCGAACCCGGGGCCCACGCCTTAAAAGGGCGTTGCTCTACCATCTGAGCTAGCGGCTCGTTCTTTATAAGGGGCATGGGTCATGGGTCAAGAAAAACAAAATGATTTTTATCCTTTCCTTGCCCCTTGCTGCTTGCCCCTTGTTCTACTGAAACGGATTCTCAATCATTATGGCTTCTTTTCTTCCAGCCCCCACTGAAACTATAATTATACTTACCTCAATTAATTCTTCAAGTCTTTTTATATATTTCTGGGCATTTTTAGGTAATCGAGAGAATTTTGTAACATTGCTTGTTGGTTCTTTCCATCCATCCATAATTTCGTAAACAGGTTCACATTTATTCAAAATATCGCTGTCTGATGGAAAATCTTTTAAGATATTGTTGTCATATCGGTAACCTATGCATATCATAATTTTGTCCAGATTGTCTAATACGTCCAGCTTAGTTAAAATCATGCCGTCAAGACCATTTATTCTTGCCGAGTATATTCCTGCCACTGCATCAAACCAGCCGCATCTCCTCGGCCTTCCGGTTGTTGCGCCATATTCTCCCCCTTGTTCTCTCAGCCTCATTCCTTCTTCTCCTTTTAATTCTGTTGGAAAAGGCCCTTCCCCAACCCTTGTGGTATAAGCCTTAGATACGCCGACAACCTTGTCAATCTTCGTCGGCCCGATACCGCTTCCTGTTGCAGCCTCTCCTGCGACTGTATTGCTGGATGTGACAAAAGGATATGTTCCGTGGTCTACATCCAGGAGCGCCCCCTGCGCGCCTTCAAACAATATCCTCTTCCCTGCCTTTATCGCCTCATCAAGATAGATGCTGGTGTTTGTGATATATGGCGCAATCTTTTCTGCATATGATATATACTGCTCGTATATATCATGCATTGCAAAACAATCTTCGTGATATATATTCTGCAGCAAATGATTTTTTTCAAGCAAATTGGTCTTGAGTTTTCCTCTCAACACCTCTTCCCTGAGCAAGTCTCCGCATCGGATGCCGCATCGTGCAACCTTATCTTCATAAGCGGGACCGATTCCCCTTCCTGTCGTCCCTATCTTATATTGCCCCCTAACTCGTTCCCTGACCACATCAAGCTTTTTGTGATACGGCATTATAAGATGCGCATCTTCACTTATAAGAAGGTTGCTGCTGTCCTGAAATTGGCCTTTTGCAAGCAGCATGTCAATCTCTTCTAATAATATTGCAGGGTCTACAACAACCCCGTTTCCTATGATACACTTTTTGCCTTTGCGCAGTATGCCTGATGGAATAAGATGGAGTATAAACTTCTCTTGCTCCACTATAACTGTATGACCCGCGTTATTACCGCCCTGGAATCTTACTATTACATCGGCATATTCGCTTAGGATATCTACTACCTTGCCCTTTCCCTCGTCTCCCCACTGGGCGCCGACAATCACAACATTCTTAGCCATTTCTTTATCCTTCCACCCCGCTGTTACATCGCGGCCATTGCGGCAATTACATTCTCTACATCAAAGGCAAAACCGATAGCAGCATATGGGTAGTCGTATTTCTGCATAAGACTGTCATACCTGCCGCCTGTCATGATTGCTTTTCCTATTCCCCTGGCAAATCCTTCAAATATTATCCCGGTATAGTAATCAAAACCACGCATCTCTGCCAGGTCAAGAGTGATAAATTTTTTAAATCCTTTTGTGCTGAGTATTTTCAAAATTCGTGAAAGATTTTCTATGGCTGTTTTAGTCTGCCTGTTCAGCGCTATGGATAAGGCCTTTTCTAATATCTCTTCGCCTCCGAATAAAGAGGGAATAAGTTTGATGGCCTTTTTATCTTTATCGCTTAGTTTGTTGCTTAAACTATTCAATATTGCTTCCAATGCAGAGCCATCTTTCAACGCTATAGCGTCTTTTATGGCAGCTTTTTCTTCATTGTGTAAGGTAAGGCTTTCTAATATACCCTTAACAAATCCTGCATCGCCAATATCTATCTTAAAATCTTTAAGCCTTAAACCTTTGAGGCTATCAATTGCTATGATGATTATCTCTGCATCTGCATCAGGTGATGACTTTTTTGTTATAAGTTCTGCGCCTATCTGTTGAATCTCTCTCGGTCTGCCGCTTCTTGGTTCCTGATACCTGAAGATTTTTTCGTTGTAGCATACCTTAAGCGGCAGCTTATAATCCCTCATACGTGTGGCTATAACCCTTGCTATCTGCGGGGTTATGTCAGGCCGTATCGCGACTACTCTGCCTGTTGCAGGGTCTATAAATTTAAAAACCTTATCTCTTAAATCCGCTCCGAGCCCTATGGAAAGCACATCAAGATATTCAAGAAACGGTGTAATGACCCTTTTGAAGCCGCCTCTTTCCATGACAGAAAGAATAGTTTTTTCTATATTTTCTATCTTGCTTGCCTCGTCAGGCAGGCTGTCTTTTACACCGGGGGGAAGGGATATGTTGACAACTGGGGTGTGGGGTGTGGGGTGTGGGGTGTGGGAAAATCTTTTTCTACCTCCTACCTCCCACTTCCTACCTCCCATCTTCACAGCTTTACCACCTTTGCAGATATTATGTGCGGCAGTTTTAAAAGTTTTGAAAGTAGCTCCGCCGGCAGCGGTGTGTCTATATTCCATACTGACACAGCCTCGCCGCCAATTGCCTGTCTGCCGAGATGCAGCCTTGCTATATTGATATTGCCTGTGCCGAGCAGAGTGCCCACATTGCCGATAACACCGGGCTTGTCATAATTGTGAAGCACAAGGAGGTATCCTTCGGGCACAGCATCCAGAAAAAATTTATCCATCCTTACTATCCTCGGTTCTTTCTTGCCGAAGAGGGCGCCTTCTATAAGATTTTCCGATTCTTTTGTCTTTACCTTGATTGTAATGCTGCTGGCAAAATCAATAGCCCTTGAACTTTTTATCTCCACTACCTTTATGCCGCGCTCCTTTGCCACAAACGGCGCATTCACAAAATTTACCTGCTGATCCATCAACTGATCAAGCAGCCCTTTTATCGCGGCAATGGTAACCGGCGCCACATCGTAAGAAACCACATCGCCGCTGTATTCTACGGCAACCTCTTCTATGCCGCCTTTGAGAACTTGCCCCTGAAAACTCCCCAGCTTTTCAGCAAGCGTGATATAAGGACTAAGGCTTGCAAGCAGTTCTGCAGGCACGGACGGGACATTTACCGCGTTTCTAATCGTCCCGCGCACGAGATAATCCACGATCTGCTCTGCTATGGCAATGGCCACATTTTCCTGCGCCTCTGCAGTTGATGCGCCGAGATGCGGCGTCAAGATTACCTCTTCCATTTGTAAAAGAGGATTATCAGGCAGTGCCGGCTCTTTTTCAAACACATCCATTGCCGCGCCCGATACAATACCGCTCTTTATGGCATCGCACAAATCCTTTTCATTTACTATTCCGCCTCTGGCGCAATTTATAATCTTTACGCCTTTTTTCATCTTTTTAAAGGCTTCTTTGCTTATTAGATTTTTTGTCTCATTGGTAAGCGGGACATGAATGGATATAAAATCGCTCTTCTTATACAATTCATCGAGAGATACTTGTTCAACCCCCATCCTGTTGGCAGCATCCTGCGAAAGATACGGGTCGTAGGCAATCACATTCATCTTGAGCCCCTGCGCCCTGTCCGCGACAACGCTTCCGATATTGCCCACGCCGAGGATGCCGAGGGTCTTGCCCGTCACCTCAGTGCCTTCAAATTTTTTCTTCTCCCATTCCCCTTTGCGCATCGAGGCCGTTGCCTGCGGAATCTTTCGCGCCAAGGCCATGAGCATGGAGACCGCATGTTCCGCAGTGG